>JABWCR010000025.1 GCA_013359125.1 Armatimonadota bacterium
GAACATCGGTCTATCTCGGGCGATTGTGCCCCTCCCCTGTATCCCCTCCCCAAACTCTGGCGAGTTTAGGGAGGGGAGCGAAAGGCATCGGATCGGACGAGCCAGGCAGAAGCCTGGCGTTCCAATACAAAAGCGGCCTTTTCAAAAAATGTAGCACAATTTTAGGTACGAATCGCCTCCAAGATTCGCAAAACGACGCTCGGAAGATCGGCCTTCAACTCGCATTCCCAAACCACCATCCGGCGCAGGCCCAACAGTTCCAAAGCCTCCGCCACCTCTGTGTCCCGCTCCTGATTTCGTGCGATCTTGGCCTCCCAATAGACCCGGTTGGTGGCCGGTTTCAGACTACGGCCGCACTCGGGGCACCCGTGCCAAAAACAGCCGTTTACATAGACGCACAACCTCGCGCCGGCAAAATAAAGATCGGGCTTGCCCGGCCATCGCTTGTCGTTCTTGCGGTACCCCCGCGCCCCCACCGCCCACAGCGCGCGCCGCAATCGCCGCTCCGGCTGCGTCTCGGCGGATCGGTTCGCCCGCATCGATTTGGCCGTCTCCTCGCGCACCACAAAGGTCTCCCGCAACCGGTTTAGACCGTACGCCTTCGGCCGATCCTCGCTCATAAGATGAATCTACTCCATCTGCCTTTGCTATAATCGACTATGAGCGGGCTTTCGTTCGTCCAAAGGCTCAAAAAGCGCAGACTGGAATCGCGCTCCTGTTCCGAGGAGATGGCGCGAATTGTGCGCGACCGGCCCGGCATCGCTCAGGTTCAATACGACCCCCAAGAAGCGAGGCTGGAGCTGACGTACGACGCCGAACGGGTCTCCGAGATCGACGCTCGACGAACCACGGACAAGATTCAAGACGCGCTGAGCGAGCGAATGCCGACTTGCTCCTTGCGAGAAGAAAGCGGCCTTTGCGAGGATTGCCTGTCTGTAGCCGATGCGGGGCGAAAATGGCTGGCCAAGGGAGGCGACCTGCAGGCCCAGTTCGATCAAGGCCGTCTCTCCGTACAGCGGCAAGGAACCGCATCGACGGCGATGCTGACGCGAAAGATCAAAGCCGAGGACGCCGAGGCCAAGCGGCGCCGTTTCCGCGCTACGGTCGAACCGATTCTGGCCGCGCTCACTCTGCTCTTCTTGATCATCGGGCGTTGGCAGCCCGAGGCCATTTTCGCCGCCTATCTGACGGGCGCCTACTATGGCGTCCTGGACGGTTGGCAAACGCTCAAGCATCGGCGGTTGGATGTCAACTTTCTAATGATCGCCGCCGCGCTGGGTGCCGCCACGGTGGGCGAGGCGCCCGAAGGCGCAACTCTGCTGTTCCTCTTTTCAACGTCGAACGCCCTGCAAAACTACGCATTAGGACGCAGTCGCCGAGCCATACGCTCGCTGATGGCGCTGAAGCCCGAGACTGCCACTCTGTTGATCGATGGAAAGCAGCAAACCGTCTCGGTCGATAGCCTAAAGCCCGACGATAGGGTATTGGTGCGCCCGGGAGAACGCTTTCCGGCCGATGGTCGCGTCGTTGCCGGTCGATCCCATGCCGATCAGTCGGCCATGACGGGCGAATCGACACCGGTTGCCAAGGGTCCAGGCGACCACGTTTTTGCAGGTACGGTGAACGCCTCGGGCGCATTAGAAGTACTGGTCGAGCGAGCGCCCGAAGAGACCTTGCTGGCCAAAATCCTTGCGCTGGTCGAGCATGCGCAGGAACAAAAAGCCAAATCGCAACTCTGGCTGGAAAAGTTCGAACAGCGATACGCCGTGATCGTCATCGGCGGAGCGATCGCGACTATCTTCGCTTTGCTGCCTTTTGGGTTTGGTTGGGAACAGGCCTTCTATCGCGGCATGACGCTGCTGGTCGTCGCTTCGCCCTGCGCTTTGGTGATCGGCGCCCCGGCCACGCTGCTCTCGGCCTTGGCCGCGGCCGCCCGGCGGGGCGCCTTGATCAAAGGCGGCGAGCCGTTAGAACGATTGGCCGAAGTGCAGATCGTCGCATTTGACAAGACCGGCACACTGACCGAAGGCAGGCTGAAAGTTGCCGAGACAGTCTTGATAGAGGGCGAAGAGAGCGAACTTTGGCAGATCGTGGCCGACCTGGAATCGCGATCGGAGCATCCCATCGCCAAGGCGCTGCTATCGGGCGCGACCGAGCGAGGCTATGCGCCAAGGGAGATTACCGAGCCGACCGCCGTTGTGGGCAAGGGCATTGTCGCCCAAATCGGCGGCTCGGAGATTCGCGCCGGCAGCGCGCGATTTGCCCAAGAAGCAACCGGCAAATCGGCACCGAAAGAGATAGGAGCGCTGTTGGCCAAGGGCAATACGACTGTCGTGGTAACGCAGGGCGATCGATGGATCGGAGCGATCGCCGTGGCCGACGTTCCGCGCCCTTCTGCGGTTGCTTCGATACAGGCGCTGCACCAGATGGGCATCAAGACGGCCATACTCAGCGGGGACGCCCGGCCCATAGCCGAAAGGCTCGCCCAGCAGTTGGGAATCGATTCGGTCGAGGCCGAGCTGTTGCCCGATCAGAAGTTAATCGCGCTGGAACGGCTGTCCAAGCAACACGGCTCCATCGCCATGGTCGGGGACGGGGTGAACGATGCGCCCGCCTTGGCCGCGGCCGATGTGGGCATCGCCATGGGGGCCGGTAGCGACGCCGCGCTCGAATCGGCCGACGCCGCGCTCATCAGCAACGACCTGCGACACTTGCCGATCCTGCTTCACCTGGCGCGAAAATCGATGGCGCTGGTCAGGCAGAATCTTTACTTTGCGGTCGGGGTGATCGTCGTGCTGGTCGGCCTGGTGTTCACCGTCGGACTGCGAATGCCGTTGGGAGTGGTCGGGCACGAGGGCAGCACGATACTGGTCGTGCTGAACGGGTTGCGAATGCTGATCTATCGCCCGCCAGAAGGATTGGGGCTGCACGGCGCAAAAGAGATTGAGGGTTAGCCGCTGTTTGCTGTCGTTAGACCGCTTTTGCAACAAGATAGCACCGGCGGCTAGGATACTCGGCTCCCTCGTAAGGCTCCCGATGAACCTCTTCGATGACCGCAAGGTTGGCCGACCGAAGAGCATCGATGACCTTTTCTGGCCTATGACATCGAAAGTCTAGCGAGACCGGAACGCCAAACAGGTCGCTTCTATGGACCACCTCCTCGCCGCTATGGAAAGCGAAAAGCGCCAGACCGCCAGTCATAAGAATCCGTCGCGTTTCGCGAAGAACTGGCGAAAGCTCGGTCAAGTCGAAGTGAACGATGGAATAGAAATGCACGACTCCAGCGACGGTTGCGTCGCTCGCGCTGAGCTGCCTCATGTCCTCGACGTGGAATTCGAGATCGGGATTCAGGCTCTGGGCTACCGCGACCATCTTCGGGGAGAAGTCGACCCCAAAGACCGCGACGCCCTGTTGACTCAGGTACCGAGCAACGTGCCCCGGCCCACAGCCGAGATCGGCGACGGGACCCCGACCGCGAGTCTCTTCTGCAAAGCGATTTAGGAGATGTCTATCGAGCGGCTTGTGCGCGAGTTCGTCTGACAAATGCTCGGCGTAGGCCGCCGCCGCCGAGTCGTAGCTTTCGCGAATGTCCATTGCTCTCCAGGCGGCCTATCGTTTGCGATCAGAGGCCGAAACGCTGTGAGCCGCTCAATCCGCCTCTTTGGTAGTCGAACGACGATTTCCTTCTCGATACTGTCCTGTATCGCTAAGTTCATGATCGACCTTTGAATTGCATTATACAGCAGGATCGTTTTATGCGTGAAAGGCGGGCCACACATCTTACCGAGCCATTCAGAGAGTCAGGATGGCTGCTAACGGCCGTCTCAGAATCGCTCGAAGCAACTCGTACTTTTCCGGCAGTCGTCCCGGCAGTAGGATGTCTGTGTACTTGTCACTACCATGGAAGGAAACTCCAGCGTCTCCTTCGGCACTCATTCTAAATGCGGTGTTGGTCGTTTTCCGGCCATCGGCATCAGTTTCATAGTGCATAACGGCGAGGCTGATGTTGTCGCTGGCATGTTTAGGTATTAGGGACGTCTTCAATCGAGTGGTGAGTTCGATGTTCTTAAGTAACTCATCCTGAATCACCCAGACGGTCTTGCCACCCCATTCTGAAGTCAGCGCGGTCTTCGCAAAAAGCTGGGTTACCATTCGACCACAGACTTGTCTCTTATTGATCCCAGGAGCCTCATGGCCTCTATTCATGATGGCGTCACGAAAGGCGCTTCGGATGTCGGTTCCAACTTCAGTGTCCGACCCGCTCGTAGATGCCGTCATCACCTCGATGACCAAGGGGCTGGTTAACTCGGGCACTAAGATTGCGGAGGTTCTGGGAGTTCGCTCAGCACGAGCAATCAGGCCGACTCGCCTTGCGTCAGCAACAAGTGCATCTGTTTGCGCATCCGTCATTCGGAACCGTACGGCTTCGTTGTGGATTGTGCTGGACACGATTGGCGCGACGACGTAATCGAAGTGGTAGTTGATGTCGCCCTCATAGCCGCTAAGCTTCAAATAGACTTCAGACCAGACCCCTACAGGTACGCCACGCGGGGCACCGGCGGCTATAAGTAAATCGCGTTCGTAGGGTTGCAGTTTTGAGTTGACCTTAGGCGGCGAGGACAAGTCGTTCTTGAAGGCGAGTAGTCTTCTCGGGCACACAACCCATGCGTCTCCTGCCGCTAGGATCGAACAGATTCCCGGGATGACATCTAGAACACTTTGATCAAAGTAAGCACGAAGCTCCGAGTCGCCAGTTAGGTTGATCTGTCTGGTTGCGGTTCCCGCCACCGTCGCACACAGCGTCCATAAAAGGGCAACGCTTTAGCTTTCTGGATTCCTCGGCTTGGGCGCTTCGATCCGCTAGGGGAAACCGAACAAGTCAAAGATTTGTGGCATTGACGATGATCCTAACGGCAGGTTCATGCCCATCCCCAAATCCGCCCAATCAACATCCGCCCCCTCTGAGAACGCAGTCGAAGCCCGTCGTGCACGGCCAACTTGACCGCGAAGTTTTTGGGTGAAGGAGATTCATTCGATTTCGGTTAAGTCCAGACAGTCGGGCACGGTATCATCTTTCTACCTCACACCCCGGTGTTCCTGCCTCTCTCCTCCTTGTGTGCGAGCAGACGAATTCGATTGCCCTTCACCTCCACAAATTTGAGTTGTGAGTTGTCTACTTCGCATATTGCCCCTATCCGCCTTCGCCTTGCCGTGCTTCTCCTCGATGCGCAAAACATAGCTGGCAACCTGGCGCATGCCCCAATTGGGTAACCTTGAAACTATGAACCCAGCCAAGAACACCGTTTGCCTTTGGTACGACGGAGACGCCGAAGAGGCCGCCCGATTCTACGCCGAAACCTTCCCAGAATCCAGCGTCGACGAGATAACCCGGGCCCCGAGCGATTACCCCTCGGGCAAAAAAGGGGACGTATTGGTCGTCTGGTTCACCGTCATGGGAATCCCCTGTATGGGGCTCAACGGCGGGCCAACGTTCAAACACAACGAGGCGTTCTCGTTCCAGGTTGCGACGAAGGACCAAGAGGAGACCGATCGCTATTGGAACGCCATTGTGGGCAACGGCGGCGAGGAGAGCGTGTGCGGCTGGTGCAAGGACAAGTGGGGCGTGTCCTGGCAAATCACGCCCGTTGCTCTAACCGAGGCATGGTCCGGCTCAGACCCAACTGCCGCGCAGCGCGTCTTCGAAGCGATGATGACCATGACAAAGATCGACGTCGCCGCGATCGAAGCAGCGCGTCGCGGTTAAGGCCGTCGCCTGCAGAAGGATGGAGGCTGCGCGGCGCGAAAAAGATTGAGGCTTAGGAGGACGGCGCAATGTTTCGACGGATGCAAGAGTTGAGAGTAGGCGTCATCGGATTGAACGGGCGCGGCATGGACCATGTCGGCGCGTTTGCCAGCCTGCCCGGCGTTACGGTTGCTGCCCTTTGCGATCCGGACGAGGCGACTTGGGGAAGGGCCTTGACCGAACTCGACAAGCGCGGCAAGCCGAAACCGGCGACCTATCGAGACCTTCGGCGACTTTTGGACGACAAGACGGTTGACGCGGTGAGCATTGCGACGCCTAATCATTGGCACGCTTTAGCGGCCTATTGGGCGATGGCGGCGGGCAAGCACGTTTATGTGGAGAAGCCGGTATCGCACAATTTTTTGGAAGGCCGAACGCTGATTTTAGCGCAGCGCAAGTTTGGCAAGATTTGTCAAGGCGGCACGCAATGCCGATCGAACCCGGGCATGATCGAGGCGATGGAGTACCTGCATTCGGGCACTTTGGGCAAGGTGAAGATCGCTCGCGGATTGTGCTACAAGCTGCGTCTGAGCATCGGCAAGGGCGCGGGCAGGCCGCCGGCCAGCGCAGATTATGACCTTTGGTTGGGCCCGGCGCCCAATAAGCCTCTATCGCGCCAGCGATTTCATTACGACTGGCATTGGTTTTGGGATTACGGCAATGGCGATTTAGGCAATCAGGGCGTGCATCAGGTTGATATTGCGCGCTGGGGGCTGAAAAAGAACAACCATCCGCGCAGGGTGTCTTCCATTGGCGGACGATTGGGCTACGAGGACGACGGCGAGACGCCGAATACTCAGATAGTCTGGTGCGACTATGGCGATTCGGAGCTGATCTTTGAGGTGCGCGGACTGCCGACGGACGATTATCAGGGCGCCAAGATCGGGGTCGTGTTCCACTGCGAGGGCGGCACAATGGTCGTGCCCAGTTACGACGAAGCAAAGGCGTTCGATCCTGCCGGAAAAGAAATTCGTGCCTTCAAGGGCGGTGCGAACCATTACAAAAACTTTGTGGACGCGATCCGGGAGAACAAGCCGAGTTTGCTGACCTCTCCGATCGAGGAAGGTCATTACTCTTCGGCCATCTGCCATGCGGGCAACATCTCCTATCGTCTCGGCGTCAAAGGCGGATTGGAGTTGGATCGGTTTAACGGCTCTAAGCGAGAAGGCATGGAGCGGATGAGCGAGCACCTATCAAAGGCATTGAGCGGCAAGCCTTACGAGATTCGGTATGGTCGCGAGCTGGTCATCGACGCCCGCAACGAGAACTTTGGCCGGGACAGAGAGGCGAACGACCTGCTGTTCCGCGAATATCGAGCGCCCTATATCTTGCCTCGACGACCGTAAATGAAGCGGCGGGAGCAGAGGCGACTGATATTTACGTTTCTGGCCCCGCCCTTGGCGGTCTATTTTATCGTCGTCATCCTGCCCGCTCTCTCGGCGTTTCGCTACAGTCTGTGGCAATGGGACGGGCTGTCCGAACCCGTTTCGGTCGGGCTGGCCAACTTTAAGAGGCTGTTGCAACCTGGCTCCGATCTGTGGCCCGCTCTGCAGCACAATGCGATTCTGATGTTCGCGCCGGGTCTTTTTATCTTGATCTTGGCGCTCTTTTTTGCCTACAGCATCCATCAGAGAGTGATGGGCGCAAGGCTCTTTCGGATCGCCTTCTTCTTCCCCAACATCATCAGCGCGGTCGCGATCGCGGTGCTGTGGACGCTGATCTATAGCACGTCGGGCTTTGGATTGCTGAACAACCTACTGCGCTTAGATCCGCCTGTACCGTTTGCCGGCAGCGACACCTTGATCATGGCCATTGTGCCGATGATCGTTTGGACGGCGACGGGATTCTATATGGTGCTGTTTTTGGCTTCGATGGAGAGCATCCCGGAGTCGTTTTACGAGGCGGCCCGGCTGGACGGCGCAGGGCAATTTGCGCTCTTTCGCAAGATCACGCTGCCCCTCATGTGGGATGTGCTGACCACAGGCATCGTCTTCTTGATCATCGGCGGGCTGAAGGTTTTCGACGTGGTTTGGGTGATGGATAACGGCCGTCCCACCGCCAAGACCCACACGATGGCGACCTTGATGTACTCCAGAGTGTTCGAACAGTACAACATCGGTCAAGGCGCCGCGGTCGCCGTTACGCTGTTTCTGCTGGTCTTGGCGGCAACGCTGATCAGCCTAAGATTGATGCGACGAGAGAGGCTGGAGTACTGATGGAGCGCTTCTGGAGCATACTGCGGTTCCTCTTCTTGTCGATCTATCTGATCGCGGTCGCCTATCCGATGATTTGGGTGTTCTATACCAGCGGCAAGACGACCCAGCAGATCTATCAGGATCCGTTCGGACTGCCCGCAGTGGTCTCTAGCCCCTCAGCCAAGACGGCGGAGCCGCTCAAAGAGAACTTTGGCAAAGCGTGGGTGGAGAGCGGGTTCAGTGACTACATTCTGAACAGCGTGAAAGTGGTCTCGATCAGCCTCTTCCTGGTGCTGTTATTGGGCAGCATGGCGGCCTACGCTTTGGCCCGATTCGAATTCAAAGGGCGTGCCTTCATTGCTACTCTCTTCTTGGCTGGGTTGTTGGCGCCGATGCAGCTCCTGCTCATACCGCTCTTCTTCCAGTTTGCGGATTACGGCGACTTCATGACCCAGGCGCTGAGGCCGCTCTTTTCGTCGATCGGTTTCAAGGATTTCGCCGTCTCTTTGCACGATTCTCATGCGGGGCTGATCTTCATCTATGTCGGCGCCAGCCTGCCCTTTACCGTCTTTGTGCTGACCTCGTTCTTTAGGACGATCCCATCGGAGATGCGCGAAGCCTCGATGCTGGACGGCGCGAGCGAATTTCGGACATTTTTCCGCGTGATGATGCCGCTGGCTCGGCCCGGATTGACCACTGCGGCGATCTTCAACTTTCTTGGTTTGTGGAACGAATACCTGTTCGGATTGGTATTCCTTAACAGCAATCACTTAAAGACTTTGCCGCTTGGATTGCAGGGAATCGCGATGCAGTCGCAATATAAGAACGACTTTGGCCTGCTGTTCGCCGCGCTGACCATCGCCATGCTGCCGACCTTGTTCGTCTACTTGGTGTTGCAAGAACGGCTGACCAAGGGCGTAACGGTCGGGGCGCTGAAAGCATGACGGCAGGTACAATGAGCCGGTTCGGACTGCTGTTCTTGGCTCTCTTGCTGGTTGGATGCGGTTCCAAAGACGAGCAAAAGTTAACCCGCGTCGATCAGCAGCCGACAGAGGACATCCGGGCGCGCACGGAGGCGATCGAATTGACCCAGCCAGACAAGGACGGCAAACCAATGTTCAAGATTAAAGCCTCTGCCTCTTTGGGGAGCGCCTCCAACGGCGATGGCGAGGTCCAGTTCGAAGAGGTCGAGGCCGTGCTCTACCGGGACGGCCAACCGACGATGGAGATTAAGGCGGATAAGGCGACGTACGATTCCAAACAGAAGCTCTTGAGCACATCGGGCGGCGTCTCGGCTCGGTCGTCGGTCAACGACGCCTCTATCAAGGCCGATCGAATCGACTGGAGGCCGGACAAAGACCGCCTTGAGGCAACGGGCAACGTCAAGGTAATCTGGAGACAGATGGAACTGACCGATCACAAAATCTATGCCGACACAGCCGCCAACGAAATCTGGACGGCGCCGTGAAGAAGATCGCCATTGCCGCTGCCTTGCTTGCGCTCGTTTGGGCGCAGGATAGCCGTAGCGTCAAGTTTGACGACGTTACGATCACCGGCTACCAGACGATCCGGTCGAAGTTGGGCAAAGAACGGGTTACCCTTGACCTGACCGGCACGATCGTTCTGGATGCTCCCAGCCAAGGATTGAACTTTGCCGCGCCCAAAATAACGGTAACCGTGCGCGCGCCGGAAGATCGAAATCAAAACGCCATAGTGGAGACCGCAGAGGCCTCAGGAAACATCCAGGTTGTGTACAAGCAAAAGGACCCTGTACGCACGGTCAATGGCCGAGCCGCCCGCGCCACTTATTCCGAGCAGACCAAGAAGATCATCTTGACCGGCAATGTCTATGTGCGCTCGGAGGACGAGAACTACATTATCGTTCAAGAGTCGGCAGACCAGGCGACCATCGACTTGGGGGTCGATCCGATCGAAGTTGAGATTCAGGGCGATCCGAGTAAGAACAAGACGACGGTAACGCTGAAGAAGCCGCCCGCGGGAGCCGTCAAGTCAAAATGAGCGAGCCTTTAGTCTTGGCTTGCGATTCGCTTCGAAAAAGCTACGGCAAGAGCCCTGTGGTGCGAGGCGTTTCGGTAAGCGTCGGCGCTGGCGAAGTGGTCGGGTTGCTCGGTCCCAACGGAGCGGGCAAGACCACCACTTTCTATATGCTCGTCGGTTTGATCCGGCCTAACTCGGGCGCAGTCTCGTTGGGCGGACGGGACATCACTCGGCTACCCATGTACAAGCGCGCTCGACTGGGATTGGGCTATCTGCCCCAAGAGGCTTCTATCTTTCGCCAACTGACCGTCGAACAGAACCTGATGCTGGTCTTGGAGAT
The DNA here is from genome assembly GCA_013359125.1 of Armatimonadota bacterium. NCBI lineage: Bacteria > Bacillati > Armatimonadota > Armatimonadota bacterium. The sequence goes on from JABWCR010000025.1 coordinate 10,337, forward strand.
GAACAAGACGCCGAAGGCGCAGGCAAAGGAACGGATCAACGAGCTTCTGGCCGAGTTCCACGTCGAGCATCTGCGCAAACAGAAGGGTCAAACGCTTTCCGGCGGCGAGCGGCGGAGGCTGGAGATCGCCCGCGCATTGGCCATCGACCCAAAGTTCATGCTCTTAGACGAGCCGTTCACCGGCATCGACCCGCTGACGATCGAAGAACTTCAAGGCATCATCCATAAGTTGAAGACGCGCGGGATCGGCATCCTTATCACCGATCACAACGTCAACGCGACCCTTCGCATTACCGACCGCAGTTACATCTTGGTAGACGGGCAGATCGTGTCGCAAGGAACGCCTGCGGACGTACTGGCCGATCCGCTCGCGCGAAAACATTACTTTGGCGAGAGTTTCGAACTGTAGCCCATGACGCTTCTCGACAGGCTGATCTTTCGCGAGTTGTTTCCTTACTTTCTGTTCGGCGTCGGCCTATTCACCACGCTTCTCTTTGCGGGCGGATACATCTACATGTTTACCGAGTACGCCATAGCGGGCGTGCCCCTTTGGCTGGTGTTGGAACTGGCCGCGCTCTACCTGCCCCAGATTGCGGTCAAGACGCTGCCGATGGGAATGCTGTTGGCGGCGCTGTTGGGTTTTGGACGGCTCTCCAGCGATTGGGAGATTACGGCATTGAGAGGCGCGGGCGCCAGCCTGAGGCGCTTGGCCATGCCCGTGCTGACTATGGGTCTTGCGGTCAGTCTCTTCGCACTGCTCTTCAACGAGACCGTCGTTCCTTGGGCGACCGCCAAGGCCAATTCGATCCGATCAGAAATTTTGAAGCAAATTAAGCAACCGGGCAAACTGGCCGCGGGATTCCCGCAATGGAAAGACGGCCGCCCCGAATCGTTCGTCCTGGTTACGGGCGGTAGGGACCCGAAGACGAACGAACTTTTCGACGTTACTGTCATCAAGTTTGGCGAAGAGGCTCCTTATGAGCCGGTGGCATTAGCCTTTGCCGAGCGCGCCGTTTGGGAAGGCGGCAGAGAATGGGCCATGTACAACGGTTGGATACGGTTTCCCAATCGGCCGGACGGCACATTCGCCCGTTATCCAGAACGCATGGACATCAAAGTTACCGATCCTCGCATTCGCAAAGACCCGAATCAGATTCGCGCTTTGGAGACCGAGGTGGACGCCAAAACCTTTGGCGAACTGCGCGAGATGATTGCCGACCAGCGCAAAGAGGGCATGGAGCCTCGATTGATTCGCCAAATGACCGTCGAACTTTACAACAAGATCAATTTGCCGCTAGCCAGCCTGGTATTTGGCTTGGTCGGCGCTCCGTTAGGCATTCGAAAGCAGCGATCGGGCGCCGCATCGGGCTTTGCGCTCAGCCTGGCGGTCATCTTCTTCTATTGGGTGCTGGCGCGGTATCTGATCATTGTGGGCGGGGGCGGCGTTATTCCGCCCTGGTTTGCCAGCGCATTGCCCAATGTGTTGGGAATTCTCGCCGCTGGCTGGCTGTTGGCTAAAAAAGAGCGATAGATTCGACAACGCCCTGGAAAACTTCGCTCATGGCAGCCGACAGTCTCATCTTCTGGCCCGGTCGCCACTCCACGGTCGACTCGCCGCCCTTGCTTTCAACGATAACAGGCGAGACCGATTCGCCGCGACGGATCGATTCGACTGTCGCGGCGCAAGCCCCCGTGCCGCACCCTAAGGTCTCGCCGGCGCCTCTTTCCCAAATGCGGATCCGCAGTCTATTTTCGCCCAAGTTCTGAGCCCAGATCACGCTGGTGCGTTCGGGAAAGATTGCATGGTTCTCGATCAACGGACTCAGCTTGAAGAAAAGCTCATCCTCGGGCAGTTGATCGCACCGGATGATGGTATGGGTCGAACCGGCGCGCATAGAAGCGATCGTAACTTCGTGGCCGTCTATCGCCAGCGGATAGTCTCGGAGCTCCCCAACCGGCGCATCAAAGGGCACCGAGGCCGCGTCGAAACGGGGTTCGCCCAACTCGACGAAAAGCCCGCCTCTCATCTCAACAGGCACGATGGCGCCCCCCTGAGCCTCAATATTGGCCGACTGTCGCCCAATTCTTTCCAGTACTAAGGAGGACGAAAGGAGCAGTCCGTTGCCGCAGAAATCTTCGGTTCCGTCGGGATTGAACATGCGCATTCGAGCATCGGCGATGTGAGATTCTCCCAGTATCAATAATCCGTCCGACCCGACCCCAGTGTGATGTGCGCAAAGAGCGATCGCCAGCTTCGAAAGGTCGGTGCCGGGCGGCAAATCCTCCTCGAAAACCAGCACAAAACTGTTTCCGACCGCCTCCATTTTGAGGAACGGCAACCCCTTCATAGAGGCCGAGTATACCTTTGGGCTTGACAACTCGGGTATTCTATCTGCGAGTTTCTGCAGACCGTGGGCGCGGAGGTTTCCGCTTAATCGCTTGACGGCCCACCGAGGAGACGAAGCCGAATCCAGATTTGACCGCGGCGCAAGGCCGCCGGTCGCCAGATTTGGGGAGCCTCGTCGCCCAGAGGCTCCCCTTTTTGCGTTTGGGCGCAATCAGGGACGATAGGAGGTTGACCATGCCAACGCCCAAAAAGGCGAAACAGATCAAGCAGATGGAAACCTGGAACGAGACGGCAAAGGCGCAGATTTTTGCAGACTATCGCGGCCTGACCGTGCGCGAGATGATGAATCTGCGACGGAAACTGACGGCCACCGGCACGGAGTTCCATGTCGTCAAGAACACTCTCTATCTTCGAAGCTGGGGCGAATCGGCCCCCGAAGGTATCGAGGACGTTACCCACGGGCCGACCGCCGTCGCTTACGTGTCGGGCGATGAGGCCGCTGCCGCAAAGGCGCTGGTCGATTTTGCCAACGAAACGAAGAAGATGAGCTTCAAGGCCGCATTGCTCAGCGGCCAGATCGTCTCTGCCGAGAAGGTCGAAGCCCTGGCTAAACTGCCTTCGCGAGAGGTCTTGATCGCCAAAACGATGGGAACGATGCTGGCGCCCGGCAACAAGCTGGCCGCCACTCTCAACGAATCGATCGCTCGGCTGGCCCGTGCTCTGCAGGCCTATGCCGATCAAAAGTCTGCCTAACCACTAAGGAGGAAATCAATGGCTAAAATGTCTACCGATGATGTCTTGAACGCGATTGCCGATATGACCATTCTCGAAGTGAGCGAACTGGTCAAAGCGATGGAAGAGAAGTTTGGCGTAACCGCGGCCGCTCCGGTCGCTGTGGCCGCAGTGGGCGCCGCGCCTGCCGATGGCGGCGGAGCCGCCGCCGAGGAGAAGACCTCGTTCGACGTCGTGCTGACCGCCGCGGGCGAGAAGCGCTTGGAAGTGATCAAGGCCGTGCGCGAGATCACCAGCCTGGGTCTGAAAGAGGCCAAGGATATGGTAGAAGGCGCTCCTCAGCCGATCGTCCAGGGCGTTGGCAAGGAAGAGGCCGAAAAGGTCAAAGCCAAGCTGGAAGAAGCTGGCGCCACCGTCGAACTGAAGTAGTTGTTATCGCCCATCGTCGGCCTACTGTATCGACGATGGGCCTCGCTTCATCAAAAAGATCCGCCGCTTCTGACCGTTTCACCCTCCGGATCGAAAAAGACCGCGCGACGACCGTTGACTTCGACTCCAACGGCTTCGTGGACGACCAGGATTTGGAAAGGGTCCTCCGTAGCTTCGTCCTGGATTGCCCGGAGCGAGCCCTGCGCCTTTGGCAATCTAACCGTAGTAGCGGTATAATCGGCGGCGGTATGGGCGATTACTTTAAGCACGAGTCGGCCTATGTGGACGAGGGCGCTGCGATCGGCTCGGGCACCAAGATTTGGCACTTCTCGCATATCTCCTCTCCTTGCACCATCGGACAGAACTGCTCGTTGGGACAGAACGTCTTCGTGGCCAAGCACGTTACTATCGGCAACGGCGTCAAGATTCAAAACAACGTCTCGGTCTACGAGGGCGTCGTTCTCGAGGATCACGTCTTTTGCGGCCCCAGCATGGTGTTTACCAATGTCAAGACGCCGCGCAGCGCCTTCCCGCGCAATACGGCGGAGGATTACCTGGAGACTCGCGTCTGTTACGGGGCCAGCATCGGCGCGAACGCGACGATCGTGTGCGGCGTCCGGGTGGGCCAGTGGGCGTTTATCGGCGCCGGCAGCGTCGTAACCAAAGATGTGCCCGATTATGCGCTGATTGTGGGCGTGCCAGGGCGGCAGGTCGGCTGGGCGTGCGAGTGCGGCTTGGCGTTAAAGTTTAGCGCCGAGCGATGCCATTGCGACGAGTGCGGGCGAGAATACATGCGCACGGGCGAGTTTACAATCCGGAGGATCGAATAGATGCGCGCGCTGGCCATATTGCTCGTTCTGATCTCAGCCGTCTGTCAAGCGCAGACGCGACACTCGGCGGAGATCGACCGCCTCATCAGGGCGCACGTCGAGAAATTCGGCGTGGTCGGCCTTTCCGTCGCTGTGGCCAAAGACGGCCAAATAGTGGAGCAGAAGGCTTACGGCTTTGCAGACTTGGAGCACCAAGTCCCCGTCAAGCCGGAGACCAAGTTCCGACTGGCGTCCATCAGCAAGCCGGTTACAGCGGTCGCAGTAATGAAACTGGTCGAGCAGGGCAAGATTAAGTTGGAAGAGGATGCCCGAACCTACGCTCCCAAGTTCCCTCAAAAAGAGCATCCGTTCACCGTGCGGCAGTTGCTCTGCCATCAGTCGGGCATCCGGCACTATCGCGGCGAGGCCGAGAGCAAAGAGGCCTTCCTCACGGTCGAAGCAGGCTTAAAGCGATTTGCCGACGATCCTCTGTTGTACAAGCCGGGCGAACGGTACCTCTATTCGACCTATGCCTATACCGTGCTTGGTCTGGTGATCGAAGGCGCCTCGGGCAAGGAGTATCGTGCGTTTTTGGAAGAAGAGGTCTTCCGGCCTGCCGGGATGGCTAACACTCTTGCCGAAGAGAATCGGCTGATCATTCCTAACCGGGCAAGGGGCTATCGTCGTGGCGCGGACGGGAAACCCGTCAACTCCGAGTTTATGGACAACAGTTACAAATGGGCGGGGGGCGGCCTGGTTTCCACGGCTTCCGACATGGCGCGATTTGGATCGGCGATCTTGCAAGGCAAGCTGCTGAAGCCAGAGACGGTCTCGCTGATGTGGACTCCCCAGATTCCTTCGGATAACAGCCAGCGCAACTACTGTTTGGGTTGGACCAAGGGAACGATCGAGGGGCAGACCGTCTATCAGCACGGCGGATCGCAAACGGGCGCCCGAAGCATGATGATCGTCATTCCCGACAAGGGCGTCAGTTTGTGCGTGCTGACCAACTACGAGAACAACAGCCCTGGCGAATTGGCCGTTGCGATTGCGAGTCAATTTGCGAAGGATTAGGCGCGGCGGGGTCGAATCCGGGTTATACTGTTTTGCAACAGACATCCATCTAGGAGGGCAGATTATGAAGGGCATTCGCTTACTTTGTCTCGCGGCTCTTGTTGGGGTCGGCTATTCTCAGACCTTAGTGCAGAAGATGGGCTCGGCAGGGGACATCTCTTGGCGGTTGGACAATTCCGTTCTCACAGTAACCGGCGCAATCACGTATGGCCCAGAGGTTACAACCAGCGACCCTCAACGCTTTGTTTTTAGGGAGTTGGGCGGCGCTAACGACAACTTAGACATCGAACTGGATCTGCTGGAGACCTTTCCGAATCTCGGAATCAATTACCGTGTGCCGTTGATCGCAAACGTGCTAGGGCCGGACCTGATCGAGTGGTCGGCCAACGTCAACCCTCGCATTTGTGTGCCCGTAACGATCGACGGAACTACCGTCGATGTTCTGATCACCAACGTGAACGGCAAACTGCGCGGGCGGCTCATGACTGTGGCTTGCCAAGACGATCCAGGCGGCGTGCTGACTCACAAAGTCGTGATCGAGTTGAACGACGAGGGCGGCGATGCCCAAAACTATCTGAATGCCACGGCCTATGCGTTCTGCGTAGAGTTCTTTACCTTTAGAGCGAACGTGCAGATGAGACAGTTCGATTGGAAGGGCTGGGGCGGCGATACGCTGCCCAAGAGCATGGGTAATGTGAATGCCGATTGCTGCATCGACGATGGCGACCTGGCGATCGTGCTGACCGATTTTGGCACGAATGAGGCTCGGTCCGATCTGAACAACGATGGAATCGTGGACGACACGGATCTGGCCATCGTGCTCAACAACTTCGGACTCTGCGCCTAACTTCATCTTGGGGCCGGGCCTTGCGCCCGGCCCTTTTCTATCTGAACCCCCTTTGCCCTCAGCGCGTCTAAAAGGGTGCGCAACAATGGCAGACGCTTCCTGGATCGCGAAACTAAGGCAGGGCGACCAACGCGCGTTTGAAAGGCTCTTGGAACAGTACCGCGAGCCGATCTTTCGCTTGGCTTATCGCATTGTGGGCCCGGCCGATGCCGACGACGCGGCGCAGGAAGCCTTCATCAAGATTTACCGAGGACTGCCGACGTTTCGCGGCGGATCGCAGTTGAACACTTGGCTCTATCGGGTTGCGCTAAATGCCTGCTATGAGTATCGAAGGCGCAGAAAAGTAGTCGAACTGCCGTTGCTGGCGCCGGTTGAAGTCGACAAAGACGATGATCCGGAAAAGACTGCCATGGAAAACCTTCTTTGGGCAAGGATCGAGGAAGCGTTGGATAAGATGGACGAGAAGCATCGAGAGGCGCTGATATTGCACGAGCTTCAAGGATTGACCTACGGCGAGGCGGCCAAAGTGATCGGCGTGCCGGTTGGTACGGTTAAAAGCAGGCTTCACTATGCGTTTCAGGAACTGAGGCGGATACTGCAGGAAATGGGGGTCGAAGCATGAGTTGCGAAAGAGCAGTCTTAAAGTTAAAGGCCTACTCTGACGGGGAGTTGGGCTGGATCGAGCGAGTTCGAGTAGAGAGACATCTGAACGGTTGCGATCAGTGCCGTGCGGAGTTGGCCGCTATCCATAAGCTTTCTCATGTGCTGAGGGCGCTGCCGGTCGGCTCGCCCAGCGACGATTTTAGCGCCAAGGTTATGAACACGGTGTGGAAGAGCGATCTGCAAGAGGCCTATTCCCGCCGCTGGTCGCGCAGACCTGCGATGGTCGGAGCGCTTGTCGCCGCGATCTGCCTCGCGTCGTTTGCTGCCTATCTGGCCATGCCCGATCATCCGGCAGACGTGGGCGAGATCGCGAGACTACAGACTCCCGAATCGACGCGGATGGACGTTGCGAAAGCGACGACAGAGGATGCTCAGAAAACCCTGGCGCCTAAAGTGCCGGACTTCCCCAAGGATCCGTTCGTTTCCTTTGAACCTGGATCGCCCCCGCCCAAAGCGATCGAACAGCCTAAAGAAAAAACAAAGCCCGATGCGCCAACGCCGGAATCGGCCAAGAACGAACCGGCACAGAGCGAGGGAGAGATCGTAATCACTCTCCAGGCTTCGGACCTTCTGGCCGTCCAAGACAGCGTCGTGCGGGCGTCGGCCGATGCGGGCGCCTACCTGACCTCCGCCGATTATGCCTCGACGGTTGACAAACGCCCGATGGTAACGCTCTCTGTTCGGGCGCCGGAAGAAAAAGTCGAATCGCTCAAGTCGAACATTCTGACCCTTGGTCGAGAAGTGAAACGGCTCGATAGCGACGCCGAGAAGGTCGCGCTGGGCATGGAGTTGAAAGCCCAGCCAGTGCCGCCGACGGTCGAAGACAATCGCGAGAATTCGAACGTCATGCGGTCGCTGAACAAGGAGGAGTTGTACAATCGACTTGAGAAGGATCGCAAGTTTAGGGAGTTGAGGATCATCATCATCCAGCCGTAGGCGGCTCAGGTATAATCGGCTCCCATAACGGGTATCGAAAGGGCGAGGTCATCTCGGGGCTTCGCCCTTCATTGTTTGACATGGAGCGAACGGGTGATTCGACAAACGCTGACAAACTGGATAGAGCAGGCTCTGCAACGGGCAAAGGCAGACGGCGCGCTCGACTGGCACGAGACGCCTTTGGTCGAACTGGAAGCGCCGAGGCAAAAAGAGCATGGGGACTATGCCTGCAACGCAGCGATGCTAGTGGCCAAACAGGCTCGACTGGCGCCGCGCGACGCCGCTGAACTGCTCATCGGACTGTTGCCTGCCGAATCATCGGCGTGGATCGATCGAGTCGAGGTGGCTGGCCCCGGCTTTCTGAACTTCTTTCTAAAGCCAGGTTGGGCCGGACAGATTGTGCGGCACGCCTTGGCCGAAGGCGAGCGATTCGGCTCGTCGAACATTGGGCAAGGCGTCAGAACTTTGGTCGAGTTTGTGAGCGCCAACCCTACCGGACCGCTTTCTGTGGCGCACGGGCGCAACGCCGTGATCGGCGATTGTTTGGTTCGCTTGCTCAACTTTTCGGGCTATCAAGCCGATGCCGAGTTCTATGTAAACGATGCCGTGAACTCGACGCAGATTCAAAACTTCGCCGCGTCGGTGATCGTACGGTTTAAGCAGTTGATCGGCCAAGAGGCCCAGATGCCCGAGGACGCCTATCACGGCGAGTATGTAACCGAAGTGGCACAGGCGATTCTTGATCAACAAGGGTCGTCGGCGATCGACGGCGACCCCCTGTTGCGGTTTCAGACCTGGTCGGAAGAAGCGATCAAGCGGCAACAAGAAGAGGACTTGCGCGACTTCGGCGTCGTTTTCAAACGCTGGTTCTCCGAACGAGAACTGCACGATTCCGGCGCGGTCGATAAGGCGCTGGCGACCCTGCGCGAATCGGGCTACGCTTACGAGGCGGACGGCGCTTTGTGGCTGCGCTCGACAGCGTTTGGCGACGAGAAGGACCGAACCCTGGTGCGCTCGAACGGATTGCCGACCTATCTGGCGGGCGACGCGGCCTACCATCTGGACAAGTATCAGCGGGGCTATCAGCGCCTGATCGATGTTTGGGGGCCGGATCATCACGGCTACATTGCTCGAATGAAAGCGGTGGTCGGCGCGTTTGGCCACGATCCCGATTCGCTCGAAATCTTGGTGCATCAGATTGTGCGTTTGTTCAAGGACGGCGCTCAAGTGCGAATGTCGAAGCGCGCCGGAGACATTATCACATTGCGAGAGACGATGGACGAGGCGGGCGTCGATGCGACCAGATTCTTCTACCTTTTGCGATCGCACGATAGCCCGTTGGACTTTGATCTAGACTTGGCGACCCGCCAAACGGACGAAAACCCCGTCTACTATGTGCAGTATGGCCATGCGCGATTGTGCAGCCTGTTGCAGAAGGCGGAAGAGAAGATCGGCCAATTGCCCGATTGGCGCAATGCGGACTTGCGCCTGCTTCAGGCCGAAGCCGAAGGCGAGTTGGCCAAGAAACTCGCCGACTTTCCGGATGAGACGCGCACGGCTGCGGAACGCCTCAGCCCGCATCGGATTGCCAACTATGCGCTAGAGCTTTCTCGCGCGCTGCACCACTTTTACGCCCATTGTCCTGTGCTTGCAGCAGAGAGCGACGCGTTGCGAGATGCCAGAATCTGCCTTTGCTTGGCTGCGCGACAGACTTTGCGCAATGCGTTGTCGCTTCTGGGAGTCAGCGCGCCGGAGAGGATGGCCGAAAGAGAAGAGGAGCAATAGCATGGTTACTGAGGCGAACGTTCGGCAGTATCGAGAAGAGGGCTACACTTTAGTGCCGGAGCTCCTGGCGCCGCGCGAAATCGAATGGGCGCGTTCAGTCGTAGATCTTTTTATCGATGAACATCGCGATCAACGGCCCGAGCATCTGGACAAACCGCACTTTGTGTCGGACGAACTTCTGCAAGTCTGCTCGATGCCGACCCTGTTAGATGCTGTCGAAAAGTTTATCGGCCCCAATATCGCGCTCTTTTCAAGCCACATCATCGCCAAGGCAAAGGGCGACGGTTTGGCCGTGCCGTGGCATCAGGACGGCATCTTTTGGGATTTAGAGCCGATGAACGTGATCACGCTGTGGCTCGCTATTGACGATTCGACGGTCGAAAACGGCTGTATGCGCGTCATCCCCAATACGCAGAACGTTGGGCCATTGCCGCATTATGAAGTCGAGCATCCTGAAACCAAAGTGTTGCATTTGACATTAGGCGGCGAGCATGTGGATGAGGCGAAAGCGGTCGATTGCGTTCTGCCCGCGGGCGGTTGCTCCTTTCATGCGCCGTATCTGATCCACGGCTCGGCGCCGAACTTTTCTCAAAGTCGCCGATGCGGGTACACGATGCGGTTCATGCCGACCTCGACCAAACTCCGGCGCGACGGACCCTACGAACAATGGTTCAGAGACCACAAGCTCTACTTGGTCCGAGGCGAGGATCGGGACGGCGTGAACGACTATGTCAACGCTCCTCGCCATTGAAAGCGCAGGCGGATCGCCGGGCGTAGCGCTCTGCATCGACGGCCAGATTACCGAGCGATCGACCCCTCAGGATCACAATCTGTCCGGGAATCTGATCCGTTGCGCAGAGGAACTTTTGGCGGGCAAGCCGATCGGGGAGGTCGATGCCTTTGCCGTGAACGCAGGCCCGGGCGGTTTTACGGCGATCAAGATCGGGGTAACGCTTGCAAAGACGTGGGCGCATGTAACGGGAAAGGAGTTGATCGCCGTGGGAGCGTTTCGGGCGCTGCTGCACACCGTTGACATTGAAGGCGACTGGTTAGCCGCGCTGCCCGCGCGGAAAGACGCGGTCTATTGGGTCGCTTCTTGGAACAGTGAGCCGTCGTTAGCGACAAAAGAGGCGCTCTTTGATTTGGTCAGGAACAAGAAGATCGCCCTCTTCGGCGCTGGAGCCGAAAGATGGAGAGACGAGATCGACAACGCTTTCTGGTTGGATCGCCCATGGCCTTGCCCAAGAGACGTCTTGGCGGTCGCCTTGGAAGTCGGCAAGGGCGAACACCCGTTCGGAGTGCAGCCCGTTTATGTGCAATCGCCGTCGGTTACGATGAGCCCTAAGAATTTGGGCGGAGCTTAGTAGACCATCTCGCCGTAGTTTCGAATCAGACCCACGACCTTCCCGATAACGCGCGCTTCGCTGGCCGGCGCTTCGATCGGCTCGTAAGCCGGATTGGCGGCGAACAGGCTGACGGTGCGTTTGTCTTTGTTGTATCGGATGCGCTTGATGGTCGCTTCATCGCCGACTTGCACGGCCACCAACTCGCCGTCATAGGCGGTCTTGTCGGGTCGAATCACCACGATGTCGCGAGGCAGGATGTGCTCTCCGATCATGCTGTCGCCGCGAACCTGTAGCAGGAAAGCGTCCTGAATGTTGCGCACCATGCCGACCGGCACAGGAATCATGTCCTCGATGTTCTCCTGGGCAAGGATCGGCGCGCCTGCGGCAATCGTGCCGACCAAAGGCAGAAAGGCCACTTTGTCGTATCCGGTGCCGTAGGCCGGGTGCACAATTCGGATGGAGCGGGCTTGGCTGCCGCGCTCGATGAATCCTTTGCGCTGAAGAGCGTCGAGATGGATGGCTACCCCGCGCAGACTCTTGATGTTGGCTCCGAGGCCGATCTCGCGCAATGTGGGCGGATAGCCGTTCTCTTGCAAAAAGCGCTGCACGTACTCTAAGACGTTGCGTTGGTTGGTCGTTAACCCTTTAGCCATGTTGCCTCCCCTGGGCGTCCGAACGCCCGTGTTTTCACCGTAGAATATTGTATACCATAATTAGTCCCAAAGTCAAGGGTAGACTCAAAATTGTGGGGCGAGACATCGTTTGCGAAGCGATCGTGCTCAGTCGTTGGCCGGTCGGCGAGACGGACAAGCGGGTGAGCCTGTTGACACTGGGCTATGGCCGTCTGTTGGCTACTGCGAAAGGCACGCGCAAGGCCGGTTCGAAGATGGCGGGCTTGACGGAACCGATTTGCCATGTTCGGTTGAGGCTGATCGAAGGCAAGAGCCAGTGGATCGTGGCGCAGCCCCAGTCGGCCTCTGCCTTTGGCAATCTGCGATTCAAGCCCGATCTGCTGCCCTATGGATTGGCGATCTGCGATTTGACGCATCGAGCGCTGCCCGAAGCGCAACCGAGCGACGAAGCTTATGAACTGTGCGTAAAGGCGCTCAACGGGCTCTCCGTCGCCGAGGCGCCGATCAACGTTTTGGCTTGGTATGCCTGGAGGTTGACGGCAACCTTGGGTTATCGCCCGTTTATCGGAGGTTGCGTCGTTTGCGGCGGCGCTCTTAATGGGACGGACGCTTGGCTGGATCCGATGCACGGAGGCAGCGCGTGCGGCCGATGCGCGGACAGGCAGAGCGGATTTCGGCTGTCGAAAGAGGCGCTGGCCGAGATCGAGGTTTGCATGGAGGCGGACGAAGTTCCGACCGGCTTAACGCAGGCGAGCGCATTGGCGCCCGCCTGTAGAAGCTACTTGAGGTTCTTTTTAGAGGACGAACTTCGCGTCTTCGAGCTCTTGCCTTTGAATCGATAGAGGGCTGCGAGCCCGAGACCGATCGTCGCAATCGAGGCCGGTTCGGGCACTGGGTCCGGCTTGTCGTTGATCACGATCGCGCCGCCGATGATGAGACCGATCGGTAGCAAAGGGCTCCAACCTCCCGGCTGAGTGATAATCGGCGTGTCGAGCGGCACGGTCGGTATCGAAGGCGGCAACGGAGCGACGACGGGCGGTGCTTCGGTTACTGGCGCATCGGTTACCGGCGTATTGGCGGCTGCCGGAAACTCAATCCGCGGCACGTCGAGGCTTGGCAGCGCGGGAACGGTCGGGGCGCTGGTCAGCACCTCTTTGATCGGCTCTGGCTCGGTTTCGGCAGGCACGTCGGTCGTAACGGTTGGTTCGAACTTCGGCGCGCTGGTGATCTCGGTCAAAGGAGCAATCGGGGCGGGCGCCAGAGGAAGGCTGGTCGAAAGCGGATTGCCGCACGAGACCTTCATAACCGGATTGCCCTTGACGGTCGAAAAGACGGCGGTGCCTTTCTTGAACTGGATCCGCTTCGGATAGACCTTGCCGTCCTCTTTGACGTGATAGACGGTGAAGGTCTCGGCTCTTTGAAGCGTGGTTGCGCGAAGGTTCTTGCTGACGTACTCCGCCAGCCACTGGGCGTCAATACCGTAGTGCTTTTCGTATCGTCTGGCGACCCTTGGGTCGGACTTGATGTGTTGAGCAAGACCGGCCGGGCTGCTGACGCTCTTTGCAATGAAGCTATGCGGCTCGGTATGGCCCGGTATCGGTTTTGAGGAATTGGCCGGGGCCAATCCTAAAGCGGCTATCGTCAGTACGGCGATGGCGATCTTCTTCATAATTCCCCCCCACGGAGAAGCCCGATTGAACGGACGCTTGATTAGACATCGCCAGGCGTGCCATAGGTTGCAGGGAAATTAACGGGAAGAGTTGAAACTGGTATTTTTGCGAGGCGCTACTCGAACGATTCGTCTTTGCTTGGAAACGAGCCCTCGCGCGCAGCCTCGGCATACTCTCGGACCGCGCTCTTCAGCGCTTCGCCCAACTCGACAAAGCGCCGCGCATGCTTGTACTTGGCAGGCGTGAGGCCCACAATGTCGTGGACGACCTGGATCTGCCCGTCGCAGCCCGGCCCGGCGCCGATACCAATGGTCGGGATGGCCAGAGCCTTGCTCGCTTCGTTGGCAATCTGCGAGGGTACTAACTCTAGGACGATCGAAAAGCATCCAGCGTCTTGAAGCGTACGGGCCGATTCGAGCAAGCGTTGACCGTCTTCGCCTCGACCTTGCACCTTGTGTCCGCCCAAGCGATGCACGCTTTGGGGGGTGAAGCCAAGATGCCCCATCACAGGGATGCCGATATCGACCATTGCTTGGATGGCGGGAATGCAGGCGGCCCCCTCGATTTTGACTCCGTCGGCCCCCGACTTCATGAGCGCCGCCGCGTTCTGTACGGACTCCCAAACATCTGCCCCATATGACCCGAAAGGCATATCGGCTATCAAAAGCGCGCCCTTGATCGCACGTCGAACCGACTGCACCGCGCGAATCATATCGCTCATCTCGACGGGAATGGTCGATTCGTATCCCAGCATCGTGCTGCCCAAAGAATCGCCCACCAGCACGATATCAACGCCAGCCTGATCGATCCAAAGCGCCATCGAGTAGTCGTAGGCGGTAATCGCGACGATCTTGCGACCGTCCTGTTTCATCCTTTGAACCGTGTGTATGGTGGCGGATCCCGGCATTGCGCCTGAGATTCTACATGATGGGCGCCTAACGAACGGCGATTCGAAGTATAATAATCGATATTGAGGAGGACGTTCGATCCATGAGAATTCGAGGCGGCTTTACCCTTATTGAGCTTTTGGTGGTTATCGCCATTATCGCGATTTTGGCAGCGATCCTGTTCCCTGTATTCGCGCAGGCTCGCGAGAAGGCCCGACAGACGATGTGCACGAGCAATTTGAAGCAGATTTCGACCGCGCAGCAGCTCTATGTCCAGGATTACGACGACACGATGAATCCCTGGACGAACAACTACAACGACTCCGGTCAGCGCTTCGCGCTTCGCCATATGTTTCCCGGCCTCTTGGACCCCTATATCAAGAACGGCGCCAACACGCAGACGGGCCAGTTGAAGGAAGTCTGGGCCTGTCCGACAGCCAAGGCCGGCCTCAGCATCATCAGCAATTCCTATTGCTATAACTACTGGTCGCTGGGCGGATTGGACATGAGCCCAAATCCGGCTGCCCGAAGCGCGGCCTATGGGCCTTTCCAAAGCCCAACTTACAATTCGCCCGCGCCGCTGGCCACAGTCAAGTACCCTTCCGAAACGCTTGTCTTTGCCGATGGCGCTCAGCTCTGCAGACCCCCTCAATACAAGATCGCCTTTAACGGCGACGCTTACTATGTGGCAGTATGGGGCGCTCACGAGCGCGGCAACGGCAACGTCAATACTACGGCTACGACGAACTCTTACATCAAGAGCATGATCAACGGCAAACTGAGCAACGTCGTCTATGCCGACGGCCACGCCAAGAGCAGCAATACCAACAAGTGGTACCACCGCGACTACATCTTTGACAACGGCGCATGGCGCGGCGAGGCGGTGGACAATATGTACTGGGCCCGCGACTGGTAACGGCATCAACCTCTCGGCGGGCGCTTGTCTGCCGAGAGCCGATGTATAATCTGAGGGAAGCCCTGAATCTTTTGGGGCAGAATTGAGAAAAGGAGGAGTTCCTATGCGTGCATTCACGCTTGTTTTGGGCGCGAGCCTTGCGTTTGCGGCCCATTCGCAGTGCATCTTTACCGACTTTGACAGTTTTCCCGTCTATGGCGGCAACGGCGCTGTGATGTTTAGGCAGCCGAGTTTTAGTGGATCGACCGCTGGCTTTATCGTTACCGATCCGTTCTTCAATCCGACCAATCTGACGCAGGTTTCTGACCGGCGGGCCTGGAGCGGCAGCAATTCGCTGGAGATGCGATGGCGATGGACGGTTGCCGCCAACGCTTGGTTGCGTTTGACCACGTTCAACACCCCTAACCTGCCCAACCCGGCCATCAGCGACTTTACAAAGGCCGTGGTGATTTTTATGTACGTGCCGACCGTCAATCCCGATCCGGAGTTCTTCGGCGCTCCCGTTCCGGATTTGAAGGTAGCTATTGCCGTTCGAGAGACGAATTCGGGAGCCCTGTGCGGCACGAATGGAGGCTCGGCGAACGGGATCGAGTTTGTACGCGCCGAGCAGGGAGTTTCGCCGCCCGGCGGCAGGGTTATTGGGGCCGACGCCCGAAACCGATGGCTGAAAATCATTTGGCGGCCTTCGACCGATACGCTCCATGCGTTTGCAGGCGCAACGGCCAATGGCATCCTCGACTTCAACAACGGCACGCTCGAGATGATCGCGTTCTCGCCGGCAACGCCAGGAGACGAAGGCCCTTACACGGTTTACATCGACAATCCTGGCGTCTATGACTTGATCGCTGGGGATGTCGATTTGAACGGTTGTGTAGACGATACCGATCTGGCTCGAGTCCTTGAGGCATTCGGCGCCATCGGCCCGTTCTATCCCGAGGACTTGAACGAGGATGGCACGGTCGACGACGTCGATCTGGCGATCGTACTAGAAAACTTCGGCGCCGGTTGCTGATCAACGGTTGTCGTCTGGTAGAATCAACTCGGCGGCCCGGCTTTGTTCAGCCGGGCCGCTTCTTATCACAATCATCATGCGCATTCTCTTAGCCGTCTGTGTTGCGTTTAGCCTGGGCTTTTGCCAAGATTCGACGACCGCCATTGCGCGAAAGCTAGGTTTGCAGGGGCGGGTCATCTGGGTCGATGCGACGGCCAATATCTCCTGGACCCAGCATCGCGATCGTGTCCGAGATTTTGTGCGAAACTGCCGCGAAGTCGGATTGAACCTGATCATCTTAGACGTGAAGCCCATCAGCGGGCACGTCATCTACCCTTCTCAATTTGCTCCGAAACTGACCGAATGGCGAGGCGTAACGGCGCCAGTCGACCTCGACATTTTGGCCATGTTCTTAGAAGAAGCCCATGCGCAGAACATGCCGGTGCACATTGCGCTCAACGTGCTGAGCGAAGGCCATCGAATGTTCTCGGTCGGTCCGGCATACGATAAACCCGAATGGCAATCCGTTGCTTATACAGGCAAACGGTCTCTCACACTTCCAGGCGGAGCCCGTTTTGACTTAGATCGATTTGAATCGGAACCGCCGCCAGATGGCATTTCGGCCTATCTTCGGACGGCCGCGCCTGCGCCCAAAGGCAATGGAGCCAGCCGCGCCTATGCGGTTCTAAGCGATGACTACCGCGTTCAAGCCGTTGTAGACGGCGCTTTCATCACGGATCCGATTGCACCGCCGGAAGGCGGCTGGGTGCTGTTGGCCGACGGAAAGGCGGCGGCCACCTTCGAGCAACTGGCCTCGCTCGGCATTGCCGCTCGCCTGGAAGTCAGCCCGATCTTTAAGCCGATAGCCGATTCGGACACTGAAGGCTTTGCTGTCTTTGTGAATCCGCTGCTGCCAGAGGTCCGGTCCAGAATCTTGGGCATGATTCGCGAGTTGGTCGAGAACTACCCGATCGACGGCATCGTGATGGATCGATTGCGATGGGCGAACATCAATGTCGATTTCAGCGAGACCTCGCGCAGACTGTTCGAGCAGCGATTTGGCACGGACTACCGATTTCCCGAGGACATCATCACCATACCGGCTCTGCCAAGGCAGCCGGTGGTGCTGGGCCGCAAGTTTGGACAGTGGGCGCGGTTTCGGTCGGAGGTCATCCGCGATCTGATGTCCGAGATTCGCGCAACGGTCAAGTCGGTCAAGGACATACCGGTAGGGTCCTATGTGGGCAGTTGGTTCTCGACCTATTACGATGTGGGCGTCAACTGGAGCAGCGACGAAATAGAACGAGCCTATGGATTTGTAGACGGCGCGTTTCGGTTCAGCTCCTATTTAGGGCGATTGGATTATCTGATGCCCGGATGCTACTATCCCATCGCCTATCAGGCCGATGCGGCGGCGCAGGACGCCGACGAAAACCGCACGGTCGAAGCGTCGGCCAAGAAGGCGGTCGAATTGGCCGCAAACGACATTTGGGTCTACGCCAGCATCTACACACAGGATTACCGGGATCGACCAACGGAGTTTGAGAAGGCGATTCGCGCATCCATCCAGAACTCCCACGGGGTGATGATCTTTGACGCCTCGATGGTGAACGATTGGAATTGGTGGAGCAGCATTCGCAGGTCTCTACAGGGCCCGACGCCCGAGGCGCCGCACGATTTTCCGACCCTGATCGAGTCGATCAGGCGGTCGAATCAGAACTGACGCTCCGCGGCCTCCTTCAGCAAGTCGAGCGCTCGCTGCATCCCGACCGTGGGCATGAAGCCAGTGCCTTGGCTGGGCCGAATGCGCCAGCCGTCGTCGCGCCTGACAATCTCGATCCAAACGTGCTGTTGAACGTCGTCCTCGATGACCACCGTGCGGATCATGGCTTTTTCGCGCGCAGGATCGTAGAGCGTCTCTTTGAACAGGACGGCTATCGACCCTGTTTGGTCGATAGGTGTAAATCTTGCCGGATCGAAACGATGTATCGTATGGCCCTGCAACGCAATCTCCCTTCGAACGGCTTCCGTTTGGGCGGAAGGAATCGTGATTTTGTAGAAATGGCGGGCGCCTTCGCTCAACCACTTGCGCTCGTACTTGGTATCGTACCCTGCGGATGTCGTCTTTACGCTGGCTTGAATCGTGCAAGCAACGGCTTGCTCCATGATCCAATCGGCATACTCCTCGCTGTCCGTTACGATCGTGGCCTCGCGGCCATTCTTTAGCCGGTTTTGCATCAGCTTGAGAAACGGAGCATCGAAGAGGCGATGTTTTGCGTGTCTTTCCTTAGGCCAGGGACAAGGAAAGAGCGATACGATTGCATCGAGAGAGGACGAATCAAATCGATAGGTCAATATCGAACGCGCGTCGCCAAGGCAAACTCGAACGTTAGAAAGACCCGTTTGAGCAACTCGACGGAGAGCGCGAGCAACGCATTCCCAGTCCATCTCGATGCCGACAAAATCGATCTGCGGATGTGTCGCGGCCTGTTTGACGAGGTTCTCGCCATGGCCGAATCCTATCTCAAGATGGACTGGCGCCGACCGTCCAAAGATTTGCGCCCAATCGGTGGATTGCGGCCTCCAGACAATCAGGGGTTTGAGCGAAAGATAGCGCGCCTTCATCCTAGCGGGTTATACCTGAGGTATCCTAAGGCTAATCCCATCAAAGGAGCGGTCTATGAAGCGAATAGTTGGGTTAACGATTCTATTAGCGGTCTTGACGCCGGTCTTCGCACAACCCGTCGAAAAAATGCCTCCGACTCACGGTCTCACGCGCTTTCAGAGCGATGCTTCGCATTCCTTTATCAAGGAGCAAGTCAACTTTGGGCCGCGAGTGCCCGGTACGGCGTCGCATCAAGCATGTCGAGAGTTTCTCAAGCGCGAACTTGCCAAGCATTGCGATCGCGTCTACGAGCAAGAGTTCACGGTTCTGAATCCCGTCGACAATGTCAGTACGCGGCTTTACAACATCGTAGGCGTTATCAATCCCAGCGCAGAGAAATCCACGCTGATTGGCGCCCATTACGATACGCAAGCGTTTGCAATCGGAGACAGCAGCGAAGAGAACCGCAAGAAGCCGGTGCCTGGGGCGAACGATGGCGCATCGGGGCCGGCGCTGATCATCGAGATGGCTCGCTCGCTCAAGAGCGCCGTGCCGAAAAACGGCTTTGTCTTCGTCCTTTTTGACGGCACGCACGGACCGGTCGGTCGATTGAACGGGGCCAAGCGCTTCGCCGAGAACCTACCGACGCCTAAGCCGCAGTGGGGCATTATTGTCGACATGGTGGCAGACGAGACGCTACAGATCTTTCGAGAAGAGCATTCAGAGACCTTTGCGAAGGAGTTGAACGACCGACTGATCAGCAAAGCGCACGAGATGGAGTACAAGAAGTACTTCTTCGATCAAGTTCAGCACAAGGTCGAGGCCGAACACGTGCCCCTCAATCAAGCAGGAATCAAGACGATCTATGTGGCCGATCGCGATTATCCGGCATGGCAGACGTTGCGAGATGCTCCAGGAGCGGTAACCGCGCGCAGTTTGCAAACCGTCGGCGACGTGCTTTTCAACATTTTGTATGAAGAGCGCTAAGCCGTGGGTTGACATTGCAATCGTCTATCGCCTTGGCATTGGGGCGTCCGCGATTTTGCTAACCGTCGGCCTGTTGCAATCTTCAGGCGGCGGTGAGACTATAGCCTGGGGCCTTTGGACGCTCTTGCTGACGCCTTTGGTCGGACTGGTAGCGCTTGGGTTCGAAAAGTTCGAGTTAAAGCGCATCGGATTCGTAGCGACGACTCTGGCCGTAATCGGGCTGGGCTATTGGATCGCCTAGCATCGCTGAGAAGCGATCTCGCAGAGATCGTTGGCGAGGACGGCGTACTAACGCACAGCGCCGGATTGTTGGCATACGACTGCGACGCTTTGACGGTCGAGAGAGCGCTTCCGGCCGCGGTGGTTTTGCCTAAGACGACGGAGCAAGTCGCCGAACTGGTGAGATTCGCCAATCAAGCGCGAATGCCGTATGTTCCAAGAGGGGCGGGCACTGGGCTGTCGGGCGGCAGTCTGGCTCCGAACGGCGGCCTGATCATTGCGACGACCCGCATGACTCAAATTATTGAGATCGATGCTCGAAGCCGTCGCATCCATGCGCAGGCAGGCGCGGTCAACGTCGATCTATCAAAAGCCGCCAAGCCGCACTCGCTCCACTATGCGCCGGATCCGTCCTCCCAAGGCGCCTGCACCATAGGCGGCAACGTCGGCGAGAACTCCGGCGGGCCGCACACGCTCAAGTACGGTGTTACGGTCAATCACGTAACCGGTGTTAAGATGGTCTTGCCGGACGGAGAGATTGTCCAGATTGGCGGATGGGAGGACGAGGCGATCGGGCTGGACTTGCTGGGAGTCATCGTTGGACACGAAGGGACGTTCGGGGTCGTTACGGAGGTCTTTGCCCGGCTGACGCCATTGCCCCAAAGCGTGCGAACGTTTTTGGCCATTTTCGACACGTTGGAACAGGCAACGGAGACGGTTACGCAAATTATTGGCGCGGGTTTGGTGCCAGCCGCGCTAGAACTGATGGATCGGCTTGCTTTGGAGGCGGTCGAGGCGGCTTTCAAGTACGGATTCCCTTTGGACGCCGAAGCTGCGCTCTTGATCGAAGTGGACGGTTTGGAGGCTGGCATCGAAAGGCAGGCTTCGTTGGTTAAGGGCATTTGCGAACGAAGCGGCGCGCGAGAAGTCCGACAGGCAGCGGACGAGTTGGACCGAGCGAGATTGTGGGCTGCCAGGAAGAAGGCGATCGGAGCGCTCGGTCGGCTCGCGCCGTCGTGCATCACCCAAGACGGCGTCATTCCACGAGCAAAGTTGCCCAAGGCTCTAAAGGCAGCGGCTGCCATTGCGCAGAAGCACGACTTAAGGCTCGCGAACGTCTTTCATGCAGGGGACGGCAACCTTCATCCGGTGTTGCTCTTTGACGATTCGGACCCGGATCAAGTTAGGCGCGTCTTGGCCGCCGGGGACGAGATACTGGAAATGTGCCTGGCCGAGGGCGGCAGTCTGACGGGCGAACACGGAATCGGGGTCGAGAAGCGGAACCTGATGGATCGAATGTTTGCCAAAGAGGATCTGGAGGCGATGAGAGTGGTGAAAGACGCTTTCAATCCGGACGACCGGTGCAATCCCGACAAGATGTTCCCCGATTCGCGCTTCTGCTACGAAGCGAAGCGCAAACCTCGCAAAGCGGCGTATGGCCTCTAAAGACCTGCAACTCAAGCTAGTCGAGCGCACCGTTCGAGTCGGCGGAGAAGAGTATCGGATCGAGATGGTGGACGACATCGATTCGTTGCTCGCTCAGCTGCCTCAGGATGCGGAACTGCCCTATTGGGCGATTCTCTGGGAGTCCGCAGTGGCTCTAGGCGAACAGATGGCCGAGCGCCCCGAACTGGTTCAGTCCCAATCCGTCCTGGAGCTGGGCGCCGGGCTGGGACTGTGCGGCATGGTGGCAGCAAGATTGGGCGGCGTGGTAACGCAAACGGACAGCGCCCCGAGCGCCCTAGAGATGTGCCGATCCAATGCAGTTAGAAACGGAATCGAAGGCATTCGTGTTTTGCAAGAGGACTGGCGCGCCTGGCGTCTGACCGAACTGTTCGATGTCGTGATCGCGTCGGACGTGGCTTACGAGCGCGCGCTGCACGAACCTTTAATGAGCGCTGTTGAAGCGAGCCTTGCGCCGTGGGGCGTTGCGCTTTTTGCCGATCCATGGCGCGATTCGGGATGGGAGTTTGCCGACAAACTTCTTAAAGGCGGTTGGAAGTTGGGCCTTCAATCGCGCAAGGTCTGCCCGACGGGCGATGAAGTGGAAGTAACCCTCATTGAGGCCCGGCGCGGCGAGATTTAGGGCGATGGGGCAACGTTGAAAGTAACCTCGTTCTTTGGGTCGCCATCGACAAAAATGTCGAATCGATGCCGTCCAGGACCCTTGAACTCCACGCCGTTCAGTTCGAACGCGACCACCATGGGTATGGCCTGATCGACCGGCGTATCGGAAGGAACGTCGATGTCGCCTTGAAGTTTCATCAATTCCTGGCCGTCCTCGTCCACTAATCGCACTTCGATGTGACGGCTCTTGCCACGATCCATCGGGCTGGCTTCTAGCTGCATGACGAGCGACATCTTGGGATGACGGCTTGGAAATCCAGGCGTACCGACGTTGTGGAAGATGCCGATGAGCGAATTCTTGCCCGTGCGGACGTCTTGAATATGATCATCGGCGATTATAGCCCAGCGGACGTTCATGCGATTTCTGTATTTATGGTACCCGGCGGGCTCAGTCTTCAGGACGTTCGCCCGCCGGGCACATCTTGACGATGCGCGGATCGAATCGGGCAACCACATCAATCAGATTGTGCTGATGCGCCATCACCGTATGAATATCCTTGTAGACATCGGGCGCCTCGTCCAATCCCGCGGAAAGAAGGGTGACTCCCCTCTCGGCCAGCATTTTCTTCACGTCCGACCATCTCAGCGTGTTGTTCGCCTTGGTGCGGGACATCCGACGACCGGCTCCGTGGCTGGCGCTGAGAAGCGAGCCTTCGTGCCCCTTGCCGCGAACGACGAACGCCGGGCTGGCCATCGATCCTGGGATGACGCCCAGAACGCCGCGACCCGCCGGCGTGGCGCCTTTTCGATGAACGATCACTTCTTGGCCGTCGTGAATCTCCTTCCATGCGAAGTTGTGATGGTTCTCGATGCAGGCCATTGCCTTCGCTTTGAGCGCCCGTTCGATGCGCTTGTGAATCAGTTCGTGATTCGCGTGGGCGTAGCGCCCCATCAGCTCCATGGCCATCCAATACTCTCGACCGGCATCTGTATCCAAGTCGAGCCAGGCCAAACGCTTCAGGTTGTCGGGAAGCTCCTTGCGCTCTTGCATTGCCAGGCGCGAGTAATGCTGGCAGACCAGCGCCCCGGTCCCGCGAGAGCCGCTGTGCGACATGACGGCCAGATAGACGCCCGCTTCCAATCCCAAGTCGGGTTGATCGAGAGTCAGCTCGCCGAACTCGACAAAGTGGTTGCCCGAGCCGCTGGTGCCCAACTGCTTCCAGGCCTTGTCCCTGTTTTGTCGCGTGATCGGGGATACGTCCCAGTCCATTTCCATCACCGGGTGGTCGGTCGGGTCTCGCTGTCCGGCGCCGACGCCAAAGACCGTCTCTCGCTCTAACACTTTGGACAAAAAGGCCGCGTCCGTGCGAATAGACTTTGCCGGCATGTCGAAAACGGTCAATCTCATTCGGCAAGCAATATCGACGCCCACGGCGTACGGGATGACGGCGTTGTGAGTGGCCAACACGCCGCCAATGGGCAGTCCGTAACCCACGTGCGCGTCGGGCATGAGCGCGCCGCGCACAGTGATGGGCAGTTGACAGGCGTCCGTCATCTGACGCACCGCGTCTGGCTCCAGGTCGTCGCCCCACTGTTGCCAGGGCGCGTCCTTTGGTTCAAAGACAACGGGCGGCTTTTCGATCAGGGCTTGCGCCAATTCGCCGAAGCGCTCGCAGCCTAGGGTCGCCTGCGGGTCTGATGCGACCTTGCGAACTCGATCGCGGATGGCCTCCGCGCTCAATCCGTGCTTGGCCGCCTTTCGGATGAGTTCGACTGCCAATAGCCGTATCTCTGGATCGGTAATGCCTAGGTTTCTCAGTTCCTTGCTCTTCATTGTGATACACCAAGAAACCCTAACGATTGCGGCCGGTCGGATGCTAAAGAGCGGTGATGGCTTCTTCGATCTGCGAGCGGCGAGCGGCGTCCTGCAGTTTGCGCATGGCTTTTCGCTCCATCTGTCTTACGCGCTCTCGCGATGCGCCTATGACCTTCGCGGTTTCTTCTAAAGTAAGCGGGTCGTTGTCGTCCAAGCCGAATCTTAGTTCGATCACTCTGCGCTCGCTGGGCGCCAGCACGGTTAAGAACTGTTCGATTTGGAGCTTGGCTTCCTCGCGTCCCATGGCGTCTTCGGCCGATTCTTCGTTACCAGCCAGATAGTCGATCAATGCGGCTTCTTCGCTATCTCCCACGGGCATCTCCAAAGAGATCGGATCCGGAGTAATCTTCATCAGATTCGTAACCTGATCGACCGTCATATCGGCGGCATTAGCCAGTTCTTGCAACGAAGGAGGGCGGCCAAGGTGCTGCTCTAGCTCGGCATTGATCCTGAGCATCTTGCCGATACTCTCGGCTACATGCCCTGGCAGACGGATCATTCGAGTCTGCTCGCTGATAGCGCGGGTTATGGCTTGTCGTATCCACCAAGCGGCGTAGGTGCTGAATCGAAAGCCTTTCGATGGGTCGAACTTTTCGACCGCGCGGATGAGGCCGAGATTGCCTTCCTGGATCATGTCCGACAACGGCATACCGCGCCCCGAAAATCTTTTGGCGATCGAAACGACCAGACGAAGGTTGGCTTGGGTGAACTCGTCGCGAGCATGTTCGTCGCCTGTCAGCATCCGTTGCGAGAGTTGAACTTCTTGATGCGCGTCAAGGCGCGGCGCCCGGTTGATCTGTCTGATCCAACTCTTGAGCGTGTCTTCGATCGGCGAGGCGTCCATCGCCGCGATCTCGGCTTCCGTGATGTCGTGCTCGGGCGCAATGGTCGTCGATTTGGGCGGCGGCGCGTCCGTCGAAGAAACGGCGATGCCTTGGTCTTCGAAGGCCTCGATGATCAGCTCCATGATTTCAGGGTCGGACAGATCGGGCGCCAGGATTTGGTTGATCTCGTCGAGCGTTACGTAGCCCCGTTCGCTCCCCTGATTGATAAGGGCTTGATAGGCCCCGCTGTCGAGGCTGTCTTGGACGATGGGATCAAGCATGATCGCTGATATTATTCCACTTTTTTGGTCAACTCGATGAACTCTGACCACGCCTCGTCTTTGCGCTCGGATTCTGCAATGGTGCGAAGTAGAACAGCAGCCTTTGACTTGGCGGTCTTTTTCCTGAGATAAGCCGCGCAGTCCTTCAGCTCGGTCTCGGACGGTTCCGTAAAGACGACAGCCTGCGATACGATGTCCGCAAGGGCATGGCGGGCTGGTTCGTCCTGCAATTCGGCGAGCATATCAGAGAGGCTGTAGGAGGGAGGCGTTGGCCATTGATCGAGCAAGAGTCGCGCCAGACGCGCGTTCTCCGGGCTGTGGAACAGGGCCGACGCCATGATCGACCATGCTTTGGAACGGGTACTAGGCAACAGCGCCGCCGCTAAGATGGTCTGTTCGGACTTTAGGATTGCGGGCCCGAAGGCGGTCGCAACGCGCCGGGTGGGCGCTTCGGCGCTGGCAGGCTTAGCGCCCTTGCGCTGGCTCCGAATATATGCGGCCAAGTCTTGCCTTAGCGAATCGGCCGCAGCTTTCGGGTTGATCTTGAAAGTGGGGGCATAGGGGGCTAACTGTTCCACATAGGCGTCTCGCTCGGAGTTCGATCGAACTTGAGCCAGGACGGGCAGCGCCGCGGCGATCAGCCTCGCGCGACCATCGTCGGAGCGCAAATCGGCCTTGGCGGCTAGCGCCTTGATCGCATAGCTAGGGTATCGCTCCGCCTCTTTGATCAGGCGCTGCATCCGATTCGAGCCCTCGGAACGGTACAGACCATCGGGATCTTGTCCGGCGGGCAGCGCTACGACGTAGGTTGCCAAGTTGGTCGCATTCAGAAGTTCGAAAGCGCGTTCGGTCGCTCGGCTTCCTGCTTCGTCGGCGTCATAAGCCAGGTAAACGCGCTCGACCTGTAAGCGTTGAAATCGTTGAGCGTGCTCTTCGGTCAGCGCCGTGCCTAAGGTCGCGACGGCATTCTCCACGCCCGCTTGATGAAGGGCGATCAGATCGACATAGCCTTCGACTACGATCACCGAGCGCGACTTGAAAATGGCAGAGCGGGCTAGATGCAGCCCATAGAGCGTCTTGCGTTTTTCGAACAGCGGCGATTCGGGCGAGTTGAGGTATTTGGGCTCGCCATCGCCCAATGCCCGCCCGCCAAAAGCGATCGGTTGCCCGGTCGCATCCCAGATCGGGAACATGATCCGGTTTCGAAACTTGTCGTAGAGGCCTCTTTGCCCAGAATCGATGACGCCAGCGTGTTCGGCCTCTTCCAGCCTCACTTCGTTGCGTTTGAGATAGTTCAGCAAACCGTCCCAAGAATCGGGCGCGAACCCGATCTGAAACTTCTCGATCGTTGCCTCATCGATGCCTCGATTCTGAAGATAGGCGCGAGCGGTCTCGCTCTGAGCGAGCGAGTTTCTGAAGTAGTAGTTGGCGAATTGCACGGCGCGCTGCAGCCCGGCCAATCGGCTGCGCTCGGTGGCTGATTTTTCAAAAGCATTGTCGGCAAGCTGCACGCCGGCCTTGGCTGCCAAGCGGCGCGCGGCGTCCGCAAAGCCGATGCCTTCCATGCGCATCAGGAAGGCGAAAGCGTCGCCCGATTCGCCGCAACCGAAACACTTGAATCGGTTCAGGTCGGGGATTACGAAGAAGGAGGGGGTCTTTTCGTTGTGGAACGGGCAGAGACCCTTTAGGTTCTTGCCGGCTCGCTGAAGCCGCAAGTATCCCGAAACGATCTCTGCCAGATCAATCTTCGCTCGGATCTCATCGAGCGGTCCTGCCATTCATATCGCCTATTAGAGGGCCGTCGCCGCCGAACCCGCGCCAGCGCGACCAG
>JABWCR010000026.1 GCA_013359125.1 Armatimonadota bacterium
CCTAGCCAAATCGAGCATCTGGGGAACGAGTACCCTCGAATTCTCCTAGTCTCTCTCCCAAAACCGGACGGCTGCGCAACAGCTCGGTCCGTCTATGTCGGTCCCTATCCAACGCTCTACTCTCGCAGCGTCGACAGCCCTACGAGTCCATGGGAAGCTGTTCCGAGCGTAAGCGGGCTGGAGTTCCGCGGTCGCGGCACAGCGGTGTTGCTCCCAAGCCTCATAGACAATCCTGTGAACGCGGCCGAGCAATCGCTGAGACATGTTCTGCTGATAGGCGGCTCCGATGGCGCCACAAGGATCAAGCGTCGACAAGTATTAGAGTTTGGTCTAACGCCCGACGAGTTCAAGACAACCGCCGCGCTGATCGCCGATTGGGACGACGGCGAGAGCGGGCGCCAGATGAGCGCAACGCTATTGCCGACCGGTCAGGTATTCGTGTGCGGAGGAACGAAAGTTTGGGAGTCGAGTTCGGAATGGCGGATCAACCTGAGTCCCGAGGATCATACGGTTACAGAAACGCGCGCGCTGACGCCGCACGGCTCGAACTGGGCGAGCGCGACGTTCGATGTCTGGGCGTCCATAGATGTGCAGGATCGGGATACCGACGATCCCCATCGCGACAAGGACGGGATTGTGGACGACGCCGATCTTTCCATCGCGTTCAAATACTTCGGCTACGGCTGTCGGTAGCGGACAGCTCGGAAGGTCGGCGATCCTGCCCGAAGCAGGACGAACCCCCATCCTTGACGAAGGATAAGGCATGAAAGCGACAAAAGTAGGCAGAGCAATAACCCTATTGATGCGAATCTGGCTGGTCGCGGCCGTCGCGCTCTCGGCGTCTTCTGCGCTGGCCGACCTGGACAGTTACATGAAGAAGCCGGAGCCCAACTACAAGTGGGAACTGACGGCGACCAAGGAAGTGCAGGGCGGCAAGATTTACGATATGCGCCTCACATCGCAGACTTGGCAGGGCGGCGACTGGAACCACCGCGTGCAGGTCTTCTATCCGAACGATGTGAAGCACCCCGAGTGGGCGACCGTGCTCAACACCGGCGGCGGCGGGGACGCCATGATGGACGCTTTGGGCATGGGTATCGCCACGCAGGGCGGCGCGCCGTTCGTCATCCTTTGGCACATACCCAATCAGCCTCTGTACGGGCTGACGGAGGACGCGCTGATCGTCTATACCTGGGGCAAGTTCATGGAGACGGGCGACGAGACTTGGCCGTTGCACTTTCCGATGGCGAAGGCTGTGCTCAAATGCATGGACGCCGTGCAGGAGATGGCCGTGAAGGAGAAACTGACCAAACCGACCAATTTCGTCGTTACGGGCGCATCGAAGCGCGGTTGGACGACCTGGCTGGTTGGCGCGGCCAAGGATCCGCGGGTGAAGGGCATCGTGCCGATGGTGATCGACATCTTGAACGTGCCGGCTCAGATTCCGCACCAGTTGGAGGCATTTGGCCAGCCGAGCGAAGAGGTGGCCGACTACACCGGCGCCGGCATGATCGAGAAGCTGAAGACGCCTCAAGGCAAGCGGCTGTTAGAGTTAGAAGACCCTTATAGCTACCGGGATCGGCTGACCATGCCAAAGCTCATCATCAACGGCACGAACGATCGGTATTGGACGCTCGACGCGCTCAACCTCTATTGGGGCGATCTGAAAGGCGAGAAGCACGTGCTCTATGTGCCTAACAGCGGCCACGGATTGGAGGACAAGGGGCGCGTGATCGCCACATCGACCGCATTTGTACGGACGTTGGCGTCTGGGAAGACATTTCCAAAGATGAGTTGGGATTATAAAGCGACGCCCGACGGCGGACTGGAACTGTCGATCAACAGCGATCCGGCTCCTAAGTCAGCGGTCATTTTCACGGCCAGCTCGAAGAGCAAGGATTTTCGCGATTCAAAGTGGTCGTCGCAGCCTATGGCTGCCGCTGGCAAAGGATTCGCAGGAAGGATCACCAGACCGAACGAGGGATTTGTCGCTATGTACGGCGAGGCGACCTACGAGATCGACGGCAAATCGTACACGCTGTCCACTCAGATTAGGATCCTAGGCGCCGGAAAGTAGCCTATTGCCAGCGGTCAAAGGTCTCTTTGGATCGTCGCTCCCACTCTTGCCGGACGGCGTAGAGGCCATGGCGGCAGACTTCAAAGTTCTCGCTGAGGCGTCGGAAGAGCGGCGCCTCGGCGCGCCATTCGCCAATGTCGAAGAGAGAGACGATGTAGTAGGATTGCTTGCCCTGTTGCACATAGTCTAAGAGAAAATCCTTGCGCAGTTTGGACTGAAGCTTATGGATGCTTTCGGGGAACAGCCCGGTCCAAAACAGGGTGTAATCGCCGATGTGTCGGTGCACTTCGCGCTCTTGATAGAACGACTGCGCGCCCAGGCGGATGTCGGCGTAGTGGAGCATGTCGACTACTTCGGTCAGCGGCTTGCCGTTAATATCGGTCAGCCCGTAGACGTTCTCCATGTGGGTGAACTTGACCAACAAGTCTCGCAGATAGTCGAGCAGTTCTTGGTCGCGCAGGCGCAAAGAGGCGTCGAACACGTCCAGCACCAATTGGTTAAACAGTTGGGTCAGCGGGTGTTCCGCATCGTTCCAGTTCTTCATCGCATGGTTTCCTTACCAATTCTAAGTATCGGAAGTCGGCGAAAAAGGTTCCTTCGGTCAAAATGCGGGAATGTCGTTCCGGCCT
The DNA here is from genome assembly GCA_013359125.1 of Armatimonadota bacterium. NCBI lineage: Bacteria > Bacillati > Armatimonadota > Armatimonadota bacterium. The sequence continues at coordinate 2,707 of JABWCR010000026.1, forward strand.
CAAGCGAGGCCGGAACGGAGGGACGACTTAGAAGTCGTCGTAATCGGGCGCGCCGCCGGGAGCGGGCGCTTCCTTCTTCTTAGGCTTTTCGGCCACCAGCGTTTCGGTGGTCAGCACCAGGCTGGCAATGCTGGCCGCATTCTCCAGCGCCGTGCGGGTTACCTTTGCGGGGTCGATGATTCCAGCGGTCATCATCTCGACCCATTCGCCCGTCAGAGCGTTGTAGCCGTGGCCCTTATCGAGCGACTTGGTCTTTTCGACGACGACGCTGCCTTCAAGTCCGGCGTTTCCGGCAATCTGTCGGAGCGGCTCTTCCAGAGCGCGTCGCACGATGGCAACGCCGGTTCGCTCGTCGGGATCGCTGCCAAGGTTCTCTAAGGCAGGCAAGATGTTAATCAGGGTTACGCCTCCGCCGGGGACGATGCCTTCTTCGACGGCCGCTCGGGTGGCCGAGAGCGCGTCCTCGAATCGCATCTTCTTTTCCTTCAGCTCGGTTTCGGTCGCCGCGCCAACCTTGATCACGGCCACGCCGTTGCTCAGTTTGGCCAGTCGCTCTTGGAGCTTCTCACGGTCGTAGCTGCTATCCGTGGTCTCGATCTGCTTTTTGATCATGTTGATGCGGCCGACCACGTCGTCCCGATTGCCGGCGCCCTCGATGATCGTGGTGTCCTCCTTAGAGATCACGACCTTCTTGGCCTGGCCCAGTTGGTCGAGCGTAACGCTCTCCAACTTCAAACCGAGGTCTTCGGTGATGAACTTGCCGCCTGTCAGCACGGCGATATCCTCGAGCATGGCCTTTCGGCGGTCTCCAAATCCGGGCGCCTTGACGGCGGCGACGGAAAGGATCCCGCGAAGCTTATTGACCACCAGGGTGGCCAGCGCGTCGCCTTCTATGTCCTCGGCGATCAGCACGGCCGGTCGTCGGGTCTGGGCGATCTTCTCTAGCAGAGGAAGCAGGTCTTGAGCCGAGGAGATTTTCTTCTCGTAGATCAGAATCAACGGATCTTCGATGATCGCTTCCATTCGCTCGGCGTCGGTTACAAAGTAGGGCGAGATGTAGCCGCGATCGAACTGCATGCCTTCCACCGTCTCGACCGTGGTCTGGATGCCCTTCGATTCTTCAACCGTGATAACGCCGTCTTTGCCGACTTTGGTCATCGCTTCGGCGACGACATGACCGACTTCTGGGTCGTTACCCGCGATCGAGGCGACGTATTCCACTTCCTGTCGGTCCGCATCGCTGATGGGCTTGGCCATATCCTTAATCGCGGCAATCGCCTTCTCTACGGCCAGGTCGATGCCGCGCTTGACCGCGATCGGGTTGCCGCCGGCCGTTACGTATCTCATGCCTTCGTTAACGATGCCCTGGGCGAGCACTGTTGCGGTGGTGGTGCCATCGCCGGCCACGTCGTTGGTTTTCGAGGCGACTTCGCGGCAGAGCTGCGCGCCCATGTTCTCCCAAGGATCGCTCAGTTCGATCTCTTTAGCGACGGTAACGCCGTCCTTAGTGATCGTCGGGGCGCCCCATTTCTTGTCCAGCACAACGTTTCGACCGCGCGGCCCCAAGGTTACTTTCACCGCGTCGGCCACACGATTGACGCCTCGCTCTAACGCGCGGCGAGCGTCCTCGTCAAAAATCAGCATCTTTGCAGCCATATTTCAATCCCTCCGTTATTCTTTGATGGCGAAGACTTGGTCTTCGTCCAAGATTAGGAACTTCTTGCCGTCGAACTCGAACTCGTTGCCGGCGTACTTGCTAAAGACGACCGTTTGGCCCGCGGCCAGCGCCATCGGTGCGCGCGAGCCGTCCTTCAGCAAGCGACCCGAGCCGACCGCTACGACCTTGCCTTCCTGCGGGCGCTTTCGCGCGGTGTCGGGCAAAATCAAGCCGCTGTCGGTCTTTTCTTCGCTTTCGAACAGTTCGATGACGACCTTATCGTTGAGAGGTTTTAACGTCATGGATCAACGTCCTCCGTCCAATTGGATTAGCGCTCAAGTCGATTGAGCGCTAATAGTCTACCTCGAAGTTCGGTGGAGTTGTCAAGAGGAGGCGAGGCGCTTCGGGCGAAAATCTCTCTCTATGCGTTTTGGGGCTGTGTTCGTTCTGGCGGGTTTGGTAGCGAGCGTTTGGGGGCAGCCCGACTACGTTTCGATCGCCGATACGATCTCGACCTCTCGGATACGGCAGACGGTGGAGACGCTTTCGGCCATGGGGTCTCGCGTGCCGGGGTACGCGGGCAATCGGGCGGCGGCAGAGCAGGTGGCTCGACAGTTCCGAGAGATCGGGCTGGAAAATGTCCAGCTTGAGAAGTTCGTCGCGACTTCGCCGGTCGACCAAGGGGCGATGCTGACGACGCCGTTGCTCAAAGAGCCATTGCGCGTCTACCCGCTCTGGCCCAATTTGGTGCAGGCCAGCCATGGTCGGGCATCTGGCGGACTGATCGATGCGGGCAAAGCTTCTTTGGAGGAGTTTCGAGGCTTTCGAGTGCAAGGTTCGATCGCGCTGGTCGACTTCAATTGCGGCGCGGATTGGCTGAACGCGGCGAGGCTGGGCGCGTCGGCCATCGTATTTGTGGAGCCAGTTTCGACTGTCCGGGGTGAGGCCGAAGCCAAGTTTTTAACCGCGCCGGCAGACATCCCGCGCTACTGGGTCTCTCGAACGGACGGGATTCGGCTTCGCGCGGCGCTGGCTCGTGCGGGCAGGGGCGAAGCGAGCATCCAATGCCAGATGCCGTGGCAAAGGGCCGACGCATACAACGTCGTTGGCATTTTGCCGGGCGAGAAGCCGAGCCGAGAGACGATCGTCATCAACGCCTACTACGATTCGATGTCGATCGTGCCTTCGCTGGCGCCGGGCGCCGATTCGGCCTCGGGCATAGCGGCGCTCTTAGAGCTAGCGCGCTGTTTTAAGAAGCAGCGCAACGATCGCACAATCATGTTTGTTGCGAACGGAGCGCACTTCATCGGTCTTTTGGGAGTGCGAGAGTTTATCGAGCGGCGGTTGCACGAATGGCGGCCGAGGAGCCTCATCGAAAAAGTTACCGGCTCAAAGCGCGATCCTCCCGAAATCTACCTCTTTGCGTCGCTCGATCTATCCAGCCGGTCGCCCTGTATCGCGCCGTTTTACAAGAGTTGGTATTACGACGTGCGCGAGGACTTGCTGGTGCGGTTTGCGCCGATAGGCAGGACTTTGCGAGACCATGCGGCGAAGATCGCGACCGCGCTAAACGCCGACCCAAAGCGTCTCTTTGCCGATGGGATCAATGCGGTCGAAGGGAAAGTGTGGCGCAACCATATTCCGGGAGCCACAGCCTTTGACAGCGAGGCCGCAACGCTGGCGGGCGCGTTTGGCGTTACGTTTGCGACGGTTGACGACGCCCGTCCATTGGTCGATACGCCCTTCGATTTGCCGGAAGAGACCAATCCGGCGAACGTGGCCATCCAGACAAAGACGTTGGCCTGCCTGTTCCATCATCTCCTCAACGATCCTCGGCAATCGCTGGACGCGGCCAATCGGTTGCCGGTAAGGGAGCCATCGAATTGGGCGCGGATGCATTTGCAGGGCGGATTCGGGAAGTTGGGCGGGCACGTTTATCGATTCGATCCGAACAAAAGTTTTGTGCCCAACACCCCCGTCAAAGGCTCGCTGGCGGTCCACTTTAGCAGCGGAAAGACCTTCATGGGCGTGCGCGGCCATCTGGTTCAGTTGACCGACGACAGCCATCCCGAACCTACGCTACAGGCGCGGTTCGATTTTGTCGGCGTGGCGCCCGTAACCGCTTACGCCTCTTCTGGAAGAACCTTTATCCAGGCCTATCATATCAATTCTGAGACGGGCAAGATCGACTATGCTCCCGATCAAGGATTGCAGGGCGCTCAAAGCTACCCGCTCGACTTTCCCATGAACGTCGGGCAGATGGACCGGCAGGTCGTGCTCTTTCCGTGCGCGGCGACCACGCTTTTCGATTTGATCGATCCGCAATCGCTGAGGATGTTGCAGACGATCCAGGTTTACGACGGTGCGACGGACGCGGCGCCCAGAGAGTTTGGGGCGGTGTTCATACCGGTATCGCTGGCGTTTCAGGCTTATGTTGAGGACATTGCGGTGGCGTTTGCGACGCCGGGCGCGCGGATCAAACTCAAGTTAGGCATAGGCCCGGGCGAAGACCGACTGCTCCTGATCAATCCGTCGCCCGATTCCCCTGAGCGAGGAAAGGGCTATTGGGTCGGATCCAACCTTCCGCAAGGCGTTGAGGCGAGCGAACGGGACCAGGCAATGATCGGCGGGCGGATGTCGATGACCGCCTTTCGTGCCGCAGAGGACATGCTGGCGCTGAACGACTTTCGGCTGCAGAGGTTGAAAAAGCACCGGATCTCCAATCCTGGCGAGGAAGCCCTGCAGGCAGAGGGCAAGACGGCCTTAGAGAAGGCCAATGAGGCGTTAGCGCGATTGGATTATGCGGCTGCCGATTCGTATGCTCGCGCGGCTTGGGGATTCGCCGCTCGCGCCTATCCGGGCATCAAGGGCGCGTCGTCCGATGTAGTGAACGGCGTGATTTTCTATCTGGCGCTGCTGATACCGTTCTCTTATTTTATGGAGAGGCTTTTGATCCACGCTCGGAATCTCAAACTGCAATTGATCTGGGCGAGCGCGATCTTTGTGGCCGTGTTTATCGGGCTTCGATACTTGCATCCCGCGTTCGAGATCACCAGCAGTCCGGTCATCGTGTTCATCGCCTTCGTGATGGGCGCTCTGTCGCTGATCGTCTCGACGTTGATCATCAGTCGTTTTGAGGAGCAGGCCAGGGGAGGCGCGATGGATGCGCATCGGGCCGACGTCGGCCGAATGAGCGCCGCGGCCGCGGCGCTGAATCTGGGAATCAGCAACATGCGCAAGCGCAAGCTGAGAACCCTGCTGACCAGCCTATCCTTGGTGATGGTTTCGTTCGTGTCGCTCTCGTTCACTTCCATCGTCAGCGCGCTGCGATTCAACGAGACTCCCGCTCCTGGAACGCCCGCTTACAACGGCATTTTGGTTCGCGCCCCCGACCTGTCGCCATTGCAGGAATCGGCTTTTCGGTTGTTGCGAGACGAGTTTGCAGGCCAGGCGCCTGTGTCGGGCAGGGCTTGGTTTTTTGGGGCGCAATTGGGCGAGAGTTCGTTCATAACCCTTCGCCGAGGCGATCGGAAGTACGACGCTCGCGCTCTAATCGGCTTGTCGCACGAAGAGGGCGCAATCTCCAAACTGGGTTCTGCTCTGGTTGCCGGACGGTGGTTTACGCCGTTCGATGAGAACGCCATCCTATTGGCGGACCGAACGGCGCGCATTTTGGGCGTTCGCAATGAGGAGGCCGGCCAAGCGAGCGTGGAGTTTGGCGGCGCTCAGTATCGGGTAGTCGGGATTCTGAGTTCGGAGGCGGTCAAGTCGATTACAGACCTCGATAACGAGATTTTGACGCCGGCCGATTTTGTTCAGATGCAGAGGCTACAGAGGCAGGGAAGAACGTCGGGCGGCTCCGGGTTTCAGGAGTATGTGCGGATGGAGCCGGATACAGTGGCGTTTGTGCCGTTCCGAACAGCGATCAATCTGGGTGCGGGAATTTATTCGGTCGCGATCGATTTTGGATCGGTCGAAAGGGCGCAGCAAGCCTTAAAGAGCGATCTGATGCCAAGGCTCAATCTTAACCTCTATGCGGGGCTGGGCGAAAAAACAGCCCGATACAGCACCATGCAATCGGCAAAGGGCGAAGGGTTGGAATACGTGGTCTTGCCGGCAATCTTGGCAGGCATGATCGTCCTGAGCACGATGCTAGGTTCGGTCTACGAGCGGCTCCGGGAGATCAGCATTTTCAGCGCGGTGGGGCTGGCGCCGGCGCACATTGCGATGTTGTTTTTGGCCGAGGCGATGGTGTACGGCTTGTTAGGTTGCGTGGCGGGGTACTTCTTGGGTCAGTTGACGACTTTGGGCTTGCACGCGGTCGGATGGCTGCCGGGTTTGACTCTAAACTTTTCCAGCGCGTCGGCGGCCATGTCGGTGGGCATTGTGATGGCGGTCGCGCTCATTTCAACACTCTATCCAGCAAGGAAAGCCGGTCAAGCGGCCACACCCGCCATGGATCGCGGTTGGCGATTGCCCGAACATCAAGGCGACGATTGGGAGATCGAACTGCCCTTTACCGTTTCCGCAGGCCAGGTCGGCGCGGCTGCACGGTTCATCGCCGAGTGGCTGGAGGCGCACGGCGAGCACAGCCTGGGCGAATTCATGACCCAAGACGTCGTTTCTCTGGTTGAGGCCGATTCGGGCTCTGTCGAAGCGACGGCTTGGCTGGCGCCTTTCGACCTCGGCGTATCTCAGAGCGTTCGTCTTCTGTTGCGTCCGGCTGCTGTTCATGGCGTGTTCTCCGTTCATATTCATCTTCATCGTCTCAGCGGCGATGTTTCCAATTGGGTGCGGCTCAATCGTCGATTCATGGATCAATTTCGCAAGCAGTTCTTGGTCTGGCGAACCCTCAGCGAGGAGAAGAGGGAACGATACCTGGCCGTGGCTCACTGATAGGCCTCGAACTTGCGTCGCAGTCTTCGTCGGGCGTTCTGTCGGGCGGCGATCACGGCTCGACCGGTGGTTTGGTACAGGGCGCCGATCTCCGCGTCGGACAGCGGGCCGCGTCGGCAGGCTTCTACCAAGGCAACGGCGGGCAGGCCCAACTGTGCGACCAACTCGGGGCCGCCGTGCATCAGGATGCGCTCGCTCACGTCCGAATCCAGTTGTAGCAACAGCGCGGCAGCGTGCAGGGCAGGAATGGCAGCCATCTCTTCGGCTAATCGCTCGATCAGGTCGGTCTCAATGTTGTCGGTCGGGTCGCACTCTTCCGACGCGGGCTCGTAAGGGATGTCCTCCAGCGAACTGCAGCGCGACTGCTTGGACACGAATCGGTGGAACACTCGTCCGGTAACCTGCTTAAGAAAACCGACAAAGCAGGGTCGCCAGTCTTCGGCCGCATCAGGCTTCTGAAAGCGCATGACTGCGATCCGAACTTCGGCCCATACGTCTTCCATGTCGTCGTAAGAGAGCATGTGCGAATACTTGGATCGAAGCCAGTAGCGCACCTTGGTCTCGGCAAACTCTAACAGGACGGCTAACGGCGGCTGGTCGGCGCTCTGGGCGCTGCGCTGATTAACAACTGCGTTCTGCATCGTCAGGTTCATCGCCATCGTCAACATTTTTCGTTCTCTCCTTGTCGGCTTGACTGAGGTCGTCGTCGCATCGACATGGCAAGTATAGGGAAGGCCGCTGAAAGCCCACTGAAAATGGCCAAACCGCCGCTGAAAAAAGTTCTCAAAATTTCCGGGAACTATTGGGAACCGACCTTGCGTAACCTAAATATCAGCTTCGCGCTGACCGCAAAAACCGGTCAAAATGGAGAAGAGATTCTGATGATGGCGAAGAGTCTGGACGGAGAGTTGGGAATCAGGTCGAATAGGCTTCATAGCGTAGCTCCCTCTCCCGTCTCCATTCCCTCCGATGCCTGTTTTCTGACCCGAATAGGCAAAGTTGCGTGGAATCCCGAGTTGATTGCGCATGGCGAGACTATCCGTGGTATTATTACGGCTCAGGTTTCGCCAGATGTAGCGGCGAGGCTGTTGGAACCTGCGGCAGGTTGGGCGTCGTCCAATCCTATCGTGGTTCCGCAGAGTTGGGACCTGATGTATAATCCAACGTACAACTCCACAGGAGGAAGAACAGATGCGACGTAAAGGTTTCACCCTGATCGAGCTACTGGTCGTGATTGCGATTATCGCGATCTTGGCTGCGATCCTCTTCCCTGTATTTGCCCGCGCTCGCGAAGCGGCGCGAAAGACCCAGTGCGTAAGCAACACTCGCCAGATTGGTACCGCCTTCATGGGCTACATCCAAGATTGGGACGAGCGCTTCCCGATGAGCATCTACCAAGCCGTTCGACCCGGTAGCACGCAGCCCTGTCTGTTCACGGTATTCCACGCCATCAATCCGTATATCAAGAACGTGCAGATCATGGACTGCCCTTCCGAGCCGAAGGCTATGGATGTTCGACTTGGCTTCCAACCAGTCGCAGGCGGCCTATGCCCGACCGGCGCAGGCACCTTGAGCGAGCTTCAGTACTCTGGCTACATCGCCAACTGGTGCTTGGTCGAGGACGGAAACGTCCAGGCCCTCGGTCTGGTGACCAACGGCACCGTGTCTCAAGCGCAGCTTGACTATTCGGTCAACACGTCGGTTATGTACGACGGCGCTCTCAGCACTGTCGCCACCGGCATGGATAGCTACGGCAACGGCCGCCACAGCGAACTCGTGGTCGCTTCGTTCGCCGACGGTCACGCGGGCGTCGTCAAGTTCCGACAGCGGCGCAATGCTGCCGGCAACCCGTTCGTCTTCACCAACCCGACGATCGACAACAAGACGGCCTTCGTATTCGACGTTGTGGAAGACGGCCCCTACCGCTGGCAGAACGTTACCCGCACCAATCCGAAGTACAACCTGCGCGGCCTGGCTGCACAGGATCCGATCGGCCGATGGTGCTGGCGCTGCCCGCTGGGTACGGCAACCGACCAGAACTGCAACTAATCGAGCCTAGCTCGAATGACGATCAGGCGCCGTCAGAGGCTTGCTTCTGGCGGCGCCTTTCTATTGAAATGGTTATCAAAGTGAAGGTGATTCCCCGATCGGCGAAGAACTCTTTAGAAGAAACTGCCGATGGAAGCTATGTGGCGCGGGTAACAGCGCCGCCGATCGAAGGCGCCGCGAATGAGGCTGTGATCAAACTTTTGGCCGAGCATTTTGATGCAGCCAAGTCTCGGATAAAGCTCTTGAGCGGGGCAAAATCGAGGATGAAGAGGTTCGAACTATGCGAGTAACGTCCGTTGCGCTGTTAGGGCTTTTTGTTTGGTCGATTGCCTGTTGCCAAGCGGCGGATCGGCGCGAGGCTGGGATTCGGCTTAGGGCGTTAGAACAGAAATGGGAAACGTCCGGCCAAGAGGCCCGCGGTCGCGCCGTTCCTTTTATCAGCAATGCCGTTATGGGCTTTTTTTCCGGTCAGTTTAATCGCGTTTGCGAAAACTTAAGCCGAGCGCAGTTCGCTTTGGAGTCGAGCGGCGAGGCGACCACAGAGAGGAAGTATGCTGATTCGCTTGCTCTTTCCATGCCAAGAATCGCGGAGCCCGGCCAGGAGATCGAGTTCAAGTTGGGTTCGATATTCGAGGCTCCAAGCGCGAACTTGACGGTCAGGATCGAGGTGTTGGCTCTAGACGGCACCCAAGCGCACTCGGTTTCAGGCCCGACGCTTGTCCACAAAATGCGCCTGCCCGACCAAGAGGGCGAATATCGCGTCAAGGTCATCCTGAGCCATCAGGGCGCTCGACTCCGAGATATTCACCAACCGCTTTCTGTGATCTCCAATCTGGAGGGTCGAATAGCCAAGATTCGAGAAAAGGCCGGCAATAGAGAGGGATTTGAGGCTGCAACCTTAAGAATGTGGGCCGAAGAGTTGGAGAACAGCCGCGAAGGCAGACCGAACGAGAGCGCGTTTCCTCTGACCGTTCTGGTCGCCCGAGCGGAGAAGAGCGCAGACGATTGGTTGCGAGAGCCGGGCGACCATTGGTGGGCGATACCGTCCGAGCGCGGCGTTGTTCGCTCTCGAGTTTTTGTGCCGGAACAGGCCGAAAGGGGAGTACGGCCTCTGGTCGTCGCGCTTCACGGCGCGGGCGGCAACGAGCATATGTTCTTTGAGAGCCTCGGTGTTGGCAAGGCCGTCCGGGAGGCGAAGGAGCGAGGCTGGTATCTGATTGCGCCCGTTGCCAATGCGCCCGGATCGGTCGAAACCGTTTTGGCGTTTGCCAAAAAGAATCTCAAGATCAGCGAGCCGAGAGTCTTCTTAATAGGGCACTCGATGGGTGGCTTCATGACACTCGACGCTGCGCGCAAAATGCCCAAGACCTTTGCGGCGATCGGAGCAATTGCGGCTGGAGATCGAGGCGGACAGGGAGAACTTCCGCCGCTCTTTTTGGCCGTCGGCGAGCAAGAGATCGGAATGTTGCGTCAGCAAGCAAAAGCGGCAGCCGAGAATCTTAAGTCGAAAACGACCTTAGAGTTCAAGACCTATCCCAACTCGGAGCATCTGATGATCGTGGCGGACTGCCTGCCCGACCTCTTCAAGTTCCTGGACAAGCACATGTTAGCACGGTAACATGGCGCCCCCGGCGGGAATCGAACCCACAACCAACGGCTTAGAAGGCCGCTGCTCTGTCCGTTGAGCTACGGGGGCATTAACCCAATTATACTTGGCGGCGGGGTATATTCTTGCCTGAAAGCCGCGCGAAAGGAGCGAAGATGAGCTTGGCCGCCGACTATTTTAGACGTTTGCACGAACAGATCGAGATTCTCCAGTCTCGCTCTCTCGAATCGATCCAGCAAGCCGCCCAAATGTGCGCTCAGTCGCTTTCATCAGGGGGCGCCATACACATCTATGACACCGGGCATCTGGTCTCGCGCGAGTTGGTCAACCGTGCGGGAGGGTTGGCCGCCTATCAGTCGCTGACCTTCGATCTGACCGTCAACAATCCGAACGCCTATAGAGACCGCAAAGGCATGCAGCCCAAGGACGACGAGGACACGATCGCCGATCTGGTAAAGGTCGTGCTGGATCGAAGCCGAGTTCGACAAGGCGATGTGCTGATTATTGGCACTGTGTCGGGCAAGACGGCCATCGCGGTCGAACTGGCTATTCAAGCTATCGAACGTAAAGTGCAAGTCATTGGGTTAACGGCAGTAGACTACTCGTCAAAGCTAAAGTCGGATCACCATAGCGGGCTGCGCCTTTTTGAAGTGGCCGACCTCGTGATCGATAACGCCGCGCCCTATGGCGACGGCATGATGAGCCTTGAGGGAATCGACGCGCCGTTCTGCCCGGCCTCCGGATTGGGAGCCGCCGCGGCTCTGTGGGCCATGACGGCCGAACTGATAGAGATCATGACCCGAGAAGCCAAACCGCCGACGGTCTTTCATAGCATCAACCGACCGGACGGCAAAGAACTTTACGAAAAAAGCATCGAACGCTTTGCCGAATTAGGCTATTGAGGGTTGACGTTGAACCTCTTCGTGCCAGAATCGTAATAAGGAAGCAAATAGGAGCGAGCAATGCGAGCACTTTGGGCGATAGTCGGGCTTACGGCGCTGGCGGGGATTGGATCTGACCAGGACCCAGCGATGAACCGTGCGAACAATGTCTTGAGCGATGTGGGCGGCACGCACATAAAGATCGGCGACCGAATCAAGGACTTCTCGGTCAAGGATGTAAGCGGCAAGACGGTCTCGCTCGCAGCTTTGCGTCAAAAGGGACCGGTTGCGGTCGTCTTTATGGGCACAGCGTGTCCCGTTGCCCAGCGATATACCGTTCGGCTCAATCAGATATCGGCAGAGTATGGCAAGAAGGGCGTTTCGGTGGTCGCTCTTTTCTCAAACAGCGAGGATACGGCGCAGGCCGTCGCCAAGCATTCAAAGGAGATGGGGTACAAGTTTATCGCGGCCAAGGACGAGCGATCGTCCTTGGCCAAGCAGATGGGCGCCACGATGACGCCGCAAGCTTACCTAATCGGCAAGAACGGCGTCTTGCTCTATCGAGGCGCCATCGACGACAACCGATACGAAACCCGCGTTGCCAAGCGCTACCTGAAGGACGCGCTCGATCAAGCGCTGGCGGGTAAATCTGTGAAAGTTGCAGAGGCCGCCGCTTTTGGATGCACCATCCACTTTCCCGATGAGGTGAGCGACGACGGCGTTACCTACTATTCCCAAGTAGCCGCCATCATCCAGGCCAAGTGCCAGCCGTGCCATAGGCCCGGCCAAGTCGCTCCGTTCCATCTGATGAACTATGCGGATGCCAAGCAATGGGCGGCAGAGATCAAAGAGTACACCCAAAAGAGACTAATGCCGCCTTGGAAGCCCGAACCGGGCTTTGGCGAGTTCTTGGGCAACCGATCCCTGACCGAAGAGGAGATTCGGACCATTGCAGAATGGGTCGACCATGGAGCGCCCGCGGGAGACCCCAACGCTGCGCCGCCCGCTAGGCCCTACGCGGGCGAGTGGAACCTGGGCAAGCCGGATTTTGTCGTCGAAATGCCCGAAGAGTTCGAAGTCGGGCCGACCGGGGAGGATGAGTATCGCCACTTTGTGATACCGACCAAGTTCGACAAAGACGTATTCATCAATGCGGTCGATGTGATGCCGGGTAATCCGCGCACCGTGCACCATGTGATTCTGTATGTCGATGTCAGCGGGTCAGGCCGACGATTGGACGCTCGCGATCCCGGGCCGGGCTACAGCGCGTTCGGTTGGCCTGGCTTTATGCCCGCGGGCACATTGGGCGGATGGGCGCCGGGCTTTACCCCTACGACGCTTCCGTCCAACTCGGGCTACCTGCTGCCCAAAGGCGCAGACATCGTGATGCAGGTGCACTACTATCGAACGGGCAAGACCGAGCGGGATCGCTCCAAAGTGGGGCTTTACTTCACCAAAACGCCCAGTCCCAAGGTTGTGCGCGTGGCGCCGGCCATCGACTTTCGATTTCGCATTCCGCCCGGCGCAAAGAATCACATCGTAACCGCACAGTGGACCGCGCCCCAAGATGTGGATCTGGTCGCCATCACGCCGCACATGCACCTGATCGGCAAAAGCATGAAAGTAACCGCCAAGGCGCCCAATTCCGACAAGGAGATCCCTCTGATCTACATCAAGGATTGGGATTTTAAGTGGCAGGACACCTATCGCTATAAGGAGAACATCCGATTGCCGAAGGGGACGGTCGTAACGGCCTCCGCCGTGTACGACAACTCGGCGGACAATCCGCGCAATCCCTCTAATCCGCCTAAGTGGGTCGGATGGGGCGAAAAAACGACGGACGAGATGTGCATCGCGTTCTTGCACATGATGGCCGCCGACGGGAAGGACCTTTCCGGCGTGGAGCAATTCGGGGGCTTAGAAACACAACCAGGGGGAAGAAGAGAATGAAACTGTTGGTTATTGCTGCAGGAGCCGTTGCGCTGGCCGTCGCCTTGAAAGGCGATCCGGCCATAACCTACGCCAAGGACATCGCGCCGATCATCCAAAAGAACTGCCAGCCGTGCCACCGACCGGGGCAGGTCGCGCCGTTCACCCTGATGAACTACGAAGAAACCAAGACCTGGGCGCGCGAGATTAGACAAGTAACCACCGAACGCCTGATGCCGCCATGGAAGCCCGAACCGGGCTTTGGAGCGTTCAAGCACGAGCGCCGACTTGAGAACGAAGAGATCAAAGCGATCGCCAAGTGGGTGGACGACGGGTGCCCGATGGGAGACTTAAGACAGGCGCCCGCACCCGTTAGATACGAGGAAGGCTGGTCTCTAGGAAAGCCCGATTTCATCGCCGAGATGGCCGAGGAGTATGAAGTGGCGCCAACCGGCGAGGACGAGTATCGCCACTTTGTCATCCCGACCAACTTCGACAAGGACGTCTTCGTTCGCGCTTTGGACGTTCAGCCTGGCAACCGCAAGACGGTTCATCATGTGGTCGTATTTATCGATCAAACTGGCATAGCGCGCAAGCTGGACGAGCGCGACCCAGGGCTAGGATACAAGGCATTTGGCTCGCCCGGTTTTCCGCCCACCAGCATTTTGGGCACTTGGGCGCCGGGCTTTTCGCCCGCGGAATCGCCCAATGGAACAGGGTACCGAATCCCAAAGGGCGCCGATATCGTCATGCAAGTGCACTACTACCGTACGGGCAAGGCCGAGCGCGACCGTTCCAAAATGGCGCTCTACTTTAGCCAAGCCGCCGATCCGAAGGAAGTCTTTATGCGCATGGCGATCAACATGCAATTCAGGATTCCGCCCGGTGAGGAAAGGCATCGGGTAGTGGCGCGCCAGTCGATCTTTAGGGATAGCTACCTGGTCGGCATCCTGCCTCATATGCATTTGTTGGGCAAGGAGATGAAGATCACGGCCAAACTTCCCGGCAAGACGGACCCACTGCCGCTTATCTGGATCAAGAACTGGGACTTCAATTGGCAGGACACTTACTACTACCAGCAGCCCATCTTGCTGCCAGCAGGCACGGAAGTGATCGTAGAAGCCGTCTACGATAACTCGAGCAAGAATCCGCGCAACCCGCACAATCCGCCCAAGGCCGTCGGTTGGGGAGAAAAGACGACCGACGAGATGTGTCTGGCGTTCTTGCACTTCTTGCCAGCGTCCAGTTGGAAGCCGGCTGAGTAAGGGGTAGTCGAAAAACTCGAAAGCAGGAGATGTCCATTTTGCCAAGAATTTTTTGGGATGGGAAAAGATTCCCTGTTTGGCACTTGACAAACCCGTAATCGATAGGGTATAGTTCGCTATTCGGGAGTTTTTACCCTGAGAGCATGGCAGACGCATACGGCGGCGGCATCTTGAGGCTTGACGATCGAGGGCGATTGCAGCTCCCTATCGTGCCACAAGTCCACAAGAACTCCTTCTTGATCATGACGCCAGGGCTCGAGGGTTGTATTCAGGTTTTCACGGATGAAAGCTGGAGAGATTTCGTCGCCTGGTTCCAACGGTTGCCCCGCTTCGACCAACGGAAGGTGAAGCTTGCAAGGGTGCTGATCGGCATGGCGCACGAGGTCTATCTAGATGCCCAAGGAAGGGCAGTCATCCCCGAAGAACTTCTCCGGCACGCGAAGGCAGAGGCGCAGAACAAGGACAAGACCAACGATGCCAAGCGCACTGTGCGATTGGTGGGCATGCTCGATCACTGGGAGATCTGGCAAGTCGACCGCTTCAAAGCACACACGGGCGAAGTTTTCCAAGACCCAGAGCAGTGCAAAGCGGAGTTAGAGGCGCTGGAAGCCGCTTCGAACTCGGCAAATGGCGAAGCATAGGTCGGTCATGCCGGTCGAGTGCATGGACGCGCTCGGCCTGCAGCCCGGCTTTGTGGTCGTTGATGCTACGGTAGGCGGCGGCGGCCATGCCGAACTAATACTGGAGCGGATTGCTCCAACAGGCCGATTGATCGGACTGGATTGGGATGATCGCGCGCTCGAACGTGTTGCCCAGCGGTTGGGCGATCGGGCGACCCTTGTCCGATCGGATTATCGTCGGTTGCCCGAGGTTCTGGACGGTCTTGGCATTGATCGCGTAGACGCCGTCCTGATCGATATGGGCGTTAGCATGGACCAATTGGACGATGCGGCGAGAGGATTGTCCTTTCGATACGATGCGCCGCTCGATATGCGGCTACGGTCCGATAGCGAGGAGACTGCGGCCGAAATGCTGGCGAGGATGAGCGCCGCAGAGATCGAAGCGATTCTGAGCCTCTATGGCGAGGAGAGACATTCCGGCCGTATTGCTAGGCGGATAGTCGAGAGAGTGAAACAGGGACAGATGAACACGACAATGGATTTGGTGAGCGCCGTGGAGGAAGCGAAGCCCAGACGAAAGGGCTATCAGCGCATTCATCCGGCTACTCAAACGATGATGGCGGTGCGGATCGCTCTGAACCGCGAGCTTGAAGAGCTGCCGGAGACGATCGAAAGAATCTTCGAGCGGATAAAACCGGGCGGTCGGCTCGTAACGCTGAGTTTTCATTCGCTAGAGGATCGCCCCCTGAAACAAACGATGCGGCGGCTGGCCGATGCGGGCCGCGGCAGATTGCTTTATAAGAAGCCTTTGCGGCCAACCCCGGCTGAGGCCGCCGAAAATCCTGCAAGCCGGAGCGCAAAGTTGAGGGCTATAGAGAAGGCATGAATTAACGCACAAGCGCGCCAATCGACCCGAACTCGATCGTTCTCCGTAAGTTCGATCTGAGCGACGGTCTGCAGCGCAAAGGAGGGAGTCATGGCAGTTGCAGCGCCGCCTCGTTCAGAGGCAACAACTTATCGCACTTCGCCCGCCAGGGCGATCGAGCCCGTCGCAAAGCCGCGACCGGCGCCTCAGAGGCAGACTCGAAAGAGAGCGCGCCGATGGCTTCGATCGGCAATAGCGGTCGCCCTGCTCATCTTTATGGGAGCAGCTACTGTACTTGGCGTCAACCAGCAGGCCGACATTGTCGCCGCTCGAAATCAGGAGTTGGACGGCAAGATTCGGGCGGTCCAGGCCCGAATCGAACGGCTACAGGCGAGCGTCGCATCCGAGTTAGGGCCGGCCAAACTGCCGCTTAAGGCAAGCGGTTTGGGGATGACGCTCGCTCAGGCGGGCGATGCGATTCAGATCGAAATTCTGCCGAGCCGATCGGTCGAGGCTCGAAGACCGTGACGACGCGGCGCCGAAATGCCCGCCGCGAGGCGATCTGGTCGGCAATAGTGTTGCTCGGTTTCTTTGTGCTGGGCGCGCGTCTGGCCATGCTTGCTCTAGGCAGTCAGGATCGGGTTTCCGCAAAGACGCAAACGGTCAGTCTGATGCCCGAAAGGGGCGCCCTCTATGATCGAAACGGCGTGGAGCTGGCAAAGAGCCTCCACTTTGCCGATATCGCGGTCTATGCGCGGAACATCGGTGAGATTCGACCCTATAGCGCTTGGTTAGCGCCCAGAGTGGGCGTGCCCGAGCACAAGCTTGTGGAAATGTTCTCGAAACCGGGCGCCGGTCGAGTCGTGATCGCAAGAAAGATGCCGATCGATCGTGCTTTAGCCATAGTGCGAGAGTACAATGCGGCCTCGCGAAACGACAAGGCGTTCTACCGGTCGCGCGGTCCGCTCGATCTAGAGGAGTACGCGTTGCGCGAGCTTCCTCAAGGCAACTTGGCCATTCAAGTTCTGGGTCTGACGAAGTTTGAGCGGGCCGATATGAAGGTTGTGCCTCTATGCGGCCTCGAGAAGCAGTTTGATAAGGCGCTTTCGGGCACAAAAGGCGTGATGGAAGGCGCCAAGGATCGGCACGGAACATGGCAGTTGAGCTCTATGCAGCAGCGGAAGGAGCCGGTCGATGGGTCGCCGTTGCAGTTGTCTATCGATTCTCGGATTCAGCAGGTTGTAGAGACGGCTTTGGATACAGCCTGCAAAGCGCACCAGCCAGAAGACGCAGTCGCCATCGTGCTCGATCCTAAGACTGGCGAGATCCTGGCCATGGCCAGCAGGCCGACCATCGCCTCGCCAGCAGAAAGACGCGCGCCTGCCGATGTGCATAAGCTTGTAAACCGCGCCACCAGGCTTCAACTGGAGCCGGGCTCTATTCACAAGACCCTCGTAATGGCAGCCGCATTGGAAGAGGGTCTGTTGGGAGAGAACGAAGGATTCTATTGTAGCGGAACTCGAAAGATCGGAAACAGCAAGGTTGGTTGCGCCCTGCATGGCGGCAAACGGGCGCACGGCAAGCTGAACTCGGAAGGCGTATTGGCGCAGTCGTGCAACGTCAGCATGGCGATATTGGGCCAACGGCTAGGGCCCGAAGGGCTCTACAATTGGGCAGACAAGTTCGGGCTACTGGCTAAGACCGGAATCGAGTTTCCCAACGAGAAGCAGGGCATTATGTACCGCCCAGAAAAATGGGTGCACGCCCGCGCGCTGCAATGCGCCGTAGTCTCGTTCGGGCAGGGCTTTTCGGCCACGCCGATCGGTATCGCGGCAGCCTACGGCGCGATCGCGAACGACGGGATTTGGGTTCAGCCGACTCTTTTGAAGCGCGATGTCCCGCCCCAAGGGCGTCAAGCAATCAGCCCTCATACCGCGGCCACCGTGCGTCAATGGCTGCGCGCCGCCGTCGAAAAGGGTACGGGCAAGTCCGGCGCCCATATCAAAGGATTTGCCCTAGGCGGCAAGACGGGCACGGCAGAAGTCTCTGCGCCTGGAAAGGGCTACCTAGAAGGCCAGTACACGGCGTCGTTTGTCGGGCTAGTGCCCGCCGACAATCCGACCGCGGTTGTGCTCGTGATGCTCCACAAGCCCAAGGGCGCCTATTACGGAGGGACAGTGGCCGCCCCCGTCTTTCGCGAGATCGCTCAGTTTTTGTTGGTCTATCAACGCTCGTCTCCGCTCGTTGCGTCAAACTATTAGCATGAAGCTTTCCGAACTGATCGCCGGCATGGATGCAACCCTGGTCGGCGGCGATGCGGAGATTCTGGGCATCGCCATCGATTCCAGGCGCGCGCTGCCGGGCGACCTGTTCTTTGCGCTAAAGGGCAGTCAGCACAATGGGGAAGAGTTCGTTGCCGATGCTATCGCGCGCGGCGCGGCTGCCGTCGTCAGTTCGGTTGCGCGACAGGTTCCGACTGCGATCTGCACCGATCCGAGGGATCTGCTTTGGCGCGCGGCACAACGATTCTATAGCGATCCCACGGCGGACATGCTCTGTATCGGCATCACGGGCACCAACGGAAAGACCTCTACCGCCTACATTCTGGAATCGATCTTGAGCGCGGCGGGGTATCGCCCGGCTGTCATGGGCACCCTGGGCTTTCGATTCGACCAACAGGAGATTGAAACCGGCCTGACGACTCCAGAAGCGAACGACATTCTTCGCTTGATTGCCAAAGCGAAAGCGGACGGCGCCAACGCGCTGGCGATGGAAGTCTCGTCTCACGCGCTCGACCAAAAGCGCGCGCACGGCATCCGGTTCGATGCAGCGGGCTTCCTGAATCTAACCCAGGACCATCTGGATTACCACGGGACGATGGAATCTTATGCCGAGAGCAAACTTGCGCTCTTTACTGATTTGGCAGGCGACTCGTTCGTCAGCGCGATCTGTGTGGACGACGAATGGGGGCGTTGGATGGCCGCGCGGGCGCGAGGCAGGCTGATAACGTGCGGGCTGTCGGGAGATATCCGGGCTGAGGAGATCGAAGCGACGACGCAAGGCATTCGCTT
The DNA here is from genome assembly GCA_013359125.1 of Armatimonadota bacterium. Classification (NCBI taxonomy): domain Bacteria; kingdom Bacillati; phylum Armatimonadota; species Armatimonadota bacterium. Next base: position 21,546 of record JABWCR010000026.1, read on the forward strand.
CGTCGTTGCGCATGGCACCGAACGACTCCCTGTTGAAATGAGGTTGACAGCGCCGTTTCATGTTCAGAACGCCTTAGTCGCGGTTGCTATTTCCATCGGTGTTGGGATCGAACGAGATGCGATTGTAGAAGGCTTGCGAACGGCCCCTGCCGCTCCGGGTCGGTTCGAGGTCGTTCGGTCTGCCGATGGGACAACGGCCATCGTCGATTACGCGCACACGCCGGACGCTCTCGAAAGGGCGCTGATGGCTGCAAGAAGGTTGACGGATGGTCGGTTGATCGTCGTATTTGGTTGCGGGGGCGATCGAGATGCGACCAAACGACCGATTATGGGCGAGATAGCGGCACGGCTGGCCGACCGGGCAATCGTTACTTCGGACAATCCGCGCACCGAGGACCCTCGCAAGATTCTGGACGACATTGACAGGGGGATATCGTCTGAGTTGAAGGAACGGCGGTTGGTCGAGGCGGATAGAAGGCGAGCGATAGAATTGGCAGTAGAGATGGCCGGGACGAAGGATGTGATTCTCTTGGCAGGCAAAGGGCATGAGACCTATCAGATTATAGGTACGGAGAAGCTCCCATTCGACGACAAAGCGGTTGTGTCCGACTGCTTTGCACGGAGCGCACGGTTATGAAATCGGTCTCTTGGGAGCAGGCGGCAGAGGCAATGGGCGGTCAATCGTATGGGGCGGGCGCGCCGATTATCGGCGCGGCGACCGACGACCGAGACGTGCGACCGGGCGATCTCTTTTTTGCGATTCCAGGCGCTCGCGTCGATGGACATCAGTTTGTAGAAGTCGCTTACCGGTCTGGGGCCGTCGGCGCGGTTACCCTGCGTCCGATCGGCGACGTGCCGTGCATTGTGGTCGATGACACGGTGGCGGCATTGGGTCGGCTCGGCGCTTGGCAGCGCGACCGGCTGGACATTGCCGTGATCGGCGTTACCGGCAGCGCGGGCAAGACGAGCGTCAAAGAGATGATTGCGGCAGCGCTTGGTGCCGCGAAGAACGAAGGCAATTTGAACACCGAGATCGGCGTGCCCGTAACGCTCTGTCGGCTGTCGGGCGACGAGAAGATCTTGGTTCAGGAAATGGCAATGAGGGGCCGAGGACAGATCGCCGAACTGTGCAGAATCGCAAAGCCAATAGTAGGCGCGATTACGAACATCGGCTGGTCGCATGTAGAGGAACTGGGTTCGAAGGACGAGATCGCCGCGGCCAAGGCAGAGCTTTTGGAGGCTCTGCCTGCCAACGGTTTGGCCGTGCTGCCCAGAGACGACGACTATTTTGCGTTTTTGAGATCGAGGGTTCCGTGCCGCTGGGTTTCGTTCGGTAGCTCGCCAGACGCGGATTCTCATGTGGAAGCGCTGTCTGATGATCGGCAGAGCGCCAGAATCCGGGTTGGCGGAGAAGAGCACGAAGTTCATTTGCCAGCGCCAGGAATGGCACAGGCGATGAACGCCGCGTGCGCGCTCGCGGTTGCGTGCGGATTGGGCCGTTCAATCGACGTTGACGCTATTGGGCGAGCAACTTTGCCGGACTTGAGGTGGCAAGTTTTGACCTCCCGGCACGGCGCAACGATCATCGCTGACTGCTACAACGCGAGCCCCGATTCCATGCGCCAGGCCTTGACCGAACTGAGTCTGACGGAGGCAACGCGCAAGATCGCCGTTCTGGGCGGAATGCGAGAATTGGGAGAATACTCGCTTGAGATGCACGAGCAGTTAGGCCGGGACGTTTTCAGCGCAGACATCGATCTGCTGGTTTCGGTCGGGGAGGACCTTATCGCCGACGCAGCGGTCGCTGCAGGAATGGAAAGTTGGCGCGTTGAGAAAGTTGCCGATGCAGAGAGCGCAGCCCGATGGCTGAATGAAAACCTGGCAGAGGGCGATGTAGCGCTGATCAAGGGCTCGCGAGCTATCGGGCTTGAAGCGACTCTGAAAGTAGTGATTTAAACGAATGAACTTATACTTTTCGGCGTTGGGCGCATTGGGCGCGGCTTGGGTCTTGGGCAAGCCGATCATCGCTCTTTTGCGCCGACTGGACGCCAAACAGACGATTTACGAGTTTGCGCCCGAAAGTCATCGATCGAAAGCCGGAACGCCTACTATGGGCGGATGGATCATCTTAGTTGCAGTCGCGCTAGCGGTAATTGGGTTGCAACTGCTTGGGTTCTGGCCGACGACCGGAACGCTGGGCGCCGGCGCCTATGTGTTGGGCGTCGCGTTTGCCTTCGCTCTTCTTGGCTTTGTGGACGACTACTTGGTTCGAAGATGGACCGCGCAACGGGGCTTAAGGTGGAAGCTAAAACTTCTGCTTCAGTTTGCAATCGCGGGGTTCGCCGCCTATCCGCTCAATGCGCTGATTGGGCCGATGGCTGTTGCTGCCGGCGCTTTCTGGATCGTTATGTGGGTAAACGCGTTCAACCTGACGGACGGGCTGGACGGGCTGGCCGCGGGATTGTCAGCCATAGCATTTGGAGCGCTCGCAGCGACCTCGACCGATCCCGGCGTTCAGATTACAGCGGTCATCTGGGCAGGCGCGAGTTTGGGATATTTGGTGTGGAACTGCCATCCCGCGCAGGTGTTTATGGGCGACACGGGGTCAATGGCATTGGGCGCCGCATTCGCCCTGTTGTCGCTCTCGGTCTACTTGGAGAACCCGGAACCTCTCCGCCTCTGGTCGAACGGCTTCCTTATCGGAATGGTGTTTTTCATCGAAATCATAAGCGTTGTCGTTCAATTGACAAGCGTCAAGGCGTTTAAGCGCAAGATTTTTCTCGCAACGCCCATTCACCACCATTTCGAAGCCCTCAAGTGGGCTGAGCCGAAGATCGTGGTGCGCTTCTGGCTTGTTGGCCTGGTTGCGGCGTTGGCAGCGATAGGCATGGAGCGAGCATGATCCGGGGACGGTATGCGGTGATGGGCGCTGGGCGTGCGGGGCTTGCTTCTGCCCAGGCGATTGAATCGGTTGGCGGAACAGCCATCGTGTTTGACGAGAGCGACCCGCGTCCGGTCGATTGGCCGGATGTCCGATGGAACTCTGGCATTCCGCCTGATTCAGAAAAATTTGAAGCGGCGATCGTCAGTCCGGGTTTTCGGCGCGATCATCCGATCTATGGCTGGGCGCGCCAAAAGGGTATCGAACTCTTTGGCGAGATTGAGTTGGGCTATCGGCTGGCCCAGTCGCCGATTATCGCGGTTACCGGTTCGAACGGCAAGTCCACGGTTACCGCCCTAACGGCGCATATGCTCAAAGCGGGCGGGCTTGATGCCATCCCATGCGGCAACTTAGCAGGAACGGATTCTGATCGGCCGTTGCCTTTGGCCGCTATCCAAGTGCCAAGCGACTCGATTCTCGTCGCCGAGGTCAGCTCGTTTCAACTTGAAAGCATCATCGACTTTAGGCCAAAGGTCTCCATCGTCACCAACATCGGCCGAGAGCACTTGGATAGACACGCCACCTTTGAAGAATACGCAGCCGCCAAGGCGAGAGTGTTCGAAAATCAGCGCGAAGGCGACCTGGCGATCTTGAGCGAATCGGACCGCGAAAAACTGCCAGAGCCGAAAGCTCAAACTTGTCTGACGCCGAAAGATGTGTATAAATTTATCGGTAAAAATATAGACTTTGAGCATCGAAACGAGTGGTCGCTGGCGGGCTCTCACAACCTCCTGAATGCCATGCAAGCAGCGGTGGCCGCGAGTTTTTTCGGGGCTGCTAAACAAGCTATCGAGGAATCTCTGGTCTCTTATCCAGGATTGCCGCATCGCATGGAGGATCTGGGCGAGATTGATGGCGTCCGTTTCGTCAACAACTCGATGTGCACGAACGCCGCGGCGCTCGAGGCCTCGCTGTCGGCGCTTTCTGGTCCACTGATCGCCATTGCCGGAGGAAAGGAGAAGAACGACGAAACCGACGCCATAGGCCGGATATTGGCCCAACGAGCCCAGCTTTCGCTTCTCATCGGCCAATCTGCTCAAGAAATCTTCAATTCGATGGCGCAAAACGGCGGCAAAGGCAAAGTTTGCGATAACATCGCGCAAGCATTCGAACAGGCCGTTGCCGCTTCAGTTCGGGGCGATACCGTCGTTCTCGCGCCAGGATGCGCCAGTTTTGGAGAGTTCACGAACTTCGAAGAGCGGGGCGACCGCTTCAAATCGCTAGTCCAAGGCCTGAAGGAGCAGAGGAGTTGAAGCGCCCGTTCGCTTTCGATCCCTGGCTACTGATTCTGATCATTGCTTTGACGCTGATCGGCGCGGTCGCTATTCAGTCCGGACATACGGACGCGCTCATCAAGATTCAGCCAAAGGGTGCGTTGGCAACCTATAAGCCGGCGATCAATCACTTGATGTTCGCTCTCATTGGCATCGTTGCGATGGCAGTGATAGCCCGAACTCCTTTCAACTCCTGGCGCAAACTCGCCAGCGGATTCTTGATCGTTACGGTGGCGCTCAATCTTCTCCCGGCGTTCGGGCTCTTTGTCATAGAAAGAAACGAAGCCGCCAGGTGGGTGCAGCTTCCGTTTTTGCCCTTCCAATTCCAACCGTCAGAGATTCTAAAGTTCGCGACTATCGTGCTCTTTGCCGTCGCCTTAGAAGCCTTCGCGCACAAGCGGCTCGCCACCAAGCATTACCTCTATAGCGGGATATGGCTCGTCGGTCTTGCGGCCGTAGCGATCTTTCAGCGCGACTTTGGCACGGCGTTCGTCATCCTGCTTTTGGCGGCGACAGTAGCGTGGGTGGGCGGCATCCGAATGACCTACTTCGCTGCAGCGGTCGCTGTATTCGTGGTTCTGTTGGGGGTCTACTTCCATACTGGCGACGAGTTTAGGAAAGATCGAATCAGGGCTTGGCTCAACCCCGCCTACTCTGTTCAAGGCGTCAACTACCAGCCAAATCGCGCAGTGGACGCCATTGTCTCTGGGGGGCTGTTCGGCAAGGGGGTAGGCAGTGGGCAAGAGAAGCGCAACTACTCCGAAACCTCGACCGACTTTGTCTTTGCGACGATCGCCGAAGAGACGGGGCTGTTCGGCGGCCTGGTTGTTCTAAGTCTGTTAGGCGCGCTCTGGTGGCGGCTGCGGCATATTGCGAGCAAGGCCGATCGCGAGTTTGCCCGACTAGCCATCTACGGCGCTGCGGCATGGATCGGCTACCAAACTTTGCTCAACGTTGCGATGGTTACTCGCCTGTTGCCCACCGTCGGCATTCCGCTGCCATTCATCAGTATGGGCGGCACCAATCTTGTGCTGATAATCGCCCTCATGGGGTTTGCTCATCGCAGTGCCAATCGGACGCTGCCAGAGAACGACCGATGAACGTCGTGGTAACTGGCGGCGGGACGGGCGGCCATCTCTATCCGGCGCTGTGCCTGTTGGCCGAGCTTGAGAAGAAGGGACATACAGTCGCCTATATCGGAAGCCAAGCGGGTCTGGAGGGGCGGACCCAGATGCCGTGCGACTCGACCTTGCTCGATATGTCGGGCATCAAATACTGGACGCGAAATCCCGTGAGAGCCTTCTTTGCGCTCCGACGATTGAGAGCCCAAGCAGAAGAAGCGATCGCGAAGTTCCGAGCCGACATCGTCATTGGCACGGGGGGCTATGTCTCGGCGCCTGCGCTGTCGGCTCAACAGGGGCTTGGCGGTCGATCCTATCTAATCGAACCGGATGCGATGCCGGGCCAAGCCAACAAGCGCCTCGCTGCCAAGAGCAAAGCAGTCTTCTGCGCCTTTGACGAAGCGTTGCCGGTGTTTGGAGTCAAGGCCTCGCGCACCGGTCTTCCCATCCGCCAAGAAGCCCTTCTCAACATCGACCAATCCGCCGCGCGATGCGAACTGGGCCTCAAACCGGATCGATTTACTGTGCTGATAGTGGGCGGCAGCCAGGGTGCCGTTGCCCTTAACGATGCGGCGCTCAATGCGATACAGCGAATAGCGACCGATGGCATTCAATGGCTGCACGTTACCGGTCCGGCCAACTTTGAGTCGAACCGCCAGACAGCGGACCGATTGGGCTTGAACGGCAATTACCATCCCGTTCCCTATCTGCAAGGAGAGCGGATGGGCCTAGCCTACCGCGCCGCAGACATGGCCGTTTCGAGGTCGGGATCGAGCACAGTTAGCGAACTGGCGGCGAACGGACTACCGGCAATTCATGTGCCCTTTCCTGCGGCCGCTCGCGATCATCAACGGTATAATTCGGAAGCGCTTTCGAGCCGCGGAGCGGCGATAACCATGTTGCAGTCCGATCTATCGCCCGAGGCGCTCTCGCAAGTCGTCAACCAATGGCGCGACGATGCCAACGCGCGATTAGAAGCCGGTCGGCGGGCAAAGGAATGGAGCCGGCCAGACGCGGCGAGCCGAATTGTAGAACTGATAACCGAGGGATAAGAGCATGAGCGCCGCGGCGCTATCGCCGACAGGAATTCCGATCAGCGTTACAGGACAGCCGTCCATCGACGATCGCTTTCATCTGATCGGTATCGGCGGCGCCGGCATGTCGGGCATGGCGTTCGCGCTCATGGAACAGGGAGCGCAAATCTCCGGTTCAGATCGAACCGAATCGCCGACTATCCAAGCGCTGCGACAGGCGGGCGCTCAGATCGGGATCGGCGATTGGTCCGGCCTGGTCGCACAGGCCACCTGGATCGTCGCCTCCGATGCGATTTGGCCCGACCATCCTGAGATTCAATGGGCGCTTGAGCGCGACGTGCCTGTATGGCGGCGATCCCAGATGCTGGCTTGGCTCTTAAGGGATAAGCGTTTGATTGCGGTCGCAGGCGCGCATGGCAAGACGACTGCCACCGCCATGATCGCCGCGATCTTGGAACAAGCCGGATTGGATCCCGTCGTTGCGCTGGGCGGCGAGCCGTTGAGAAAGGGGCCTCAGTGGAGAGGCGGTTGGAGAATCGGTCAGGGCGAATGGGCTGTGGCCGAAGCGTGCGAAGCCTACGGCGCATTCTTAGACCTGACGCCCGAGATTGCTCTGGTTACGAACATCGAAGCCGACCATCTGGATCACCACAAGAGCTTTGACGCCCTGAAGAAGAAGTTTCGCGCCTTTATCCAAAGCGCCAGCCGGACGGCCATCGTCTGCGCGGACGACGAAACCGCTGTAAGAGTCGCACAAGAATCGGGCAGGGCGTACGAGACCTACGGATTCGACCAAGGCGCTTTAAAAAGCATCCGACTGGCCGTGCCCGGCAGGCACAACGAACTCAATGCGCTTGGAGCGATCAGCGCAGCGCTCAAGTGCGGTGCGACGATCGACGATTGCAAGAAGGCCTTGGAGGCCTTCTCGGGAACTCACCGTCGGCTGGAGCATGTCGCCGAACTCCAAGGCATTGCCGTCATCGACGACTATGCCCATCACCCGACCGAGATTAGAGCGAGCATCGAGGCGGTTCGAACCAGTTATCCAGATCGCCGTCTGATCGTCGTATTCCAGCCGCATCTTTATAGCCGCACTCGCGACTTTCTTCAGGAGTTTGCAGACGCCCTCGCATTGGCCGATTGGGCCGTCCTGACCGATATCTATCCTGCTCGCGAAACGCCCATTCCCGGCATCAGCGCCGCCGTGATCGTGGAGCGGCTGCACGACTTAGGCAAGAGCAACGCCCGATATGTGCCGGTTCTCAGCAAGATCGCGCCAGTCATCGCGCCGAAGCTCCGAGAATCCGATGTTCTGGTACTGATGGGCGCGGGCGATATTGACAAGGTTCCGGCCCAAGTGGTCCGTCGCTTGGAGCATCGAGACAGCCAACTCCGAATCGCCGTCCTCATGGGCGGCGATTCGGAGGAGCGAGAAGTCAGTTTGATATCCGGGCGCCGGGTGATGGATGCGCTCCAAGAACAGGGATTTGAGACGGTGGCAATCGATCCCGCCAAGCCTGGCGAACTCGCTCAACTCGCGACCGATGGCGGCTTCGATGCCGCTTTTGTCGCCCTTCACGGGCGGTATGGCGAGGGCGGATCGATACAGGGCTTGCTGGACATGCTCGGCATCCCTTACACAGGTTCCGATCCGCTGGCTTCGGCATTGGCTATGAACAAGGCGGCCTCCTTGGCGATTCTTCGCCAAGCTGGATTGACGACCCCCCAAGGTCAACTGGTTCACCGGGGCGACGCTCTGCAAATCGATCCGCCCTGCGCAGTGAAGCCGAACTCGGGCGGTTCCACCTTGGGCGTCTCGATCGTCCGAAACCCCGATCGGCTCGATGCCGCGCTGGAACGCGCATGGGCGCTGGACGAGGCCGCATTAGTCGAAGAGTTGATCGAAGGCGTCGAGATCAGCGCGACTATCCTCGGCTTGGACGATCCAGTCTGTCTGCCGCTGGTCGAGATTCTGCCGCGACAAGGTTTTTATGATTTTCAAGCCAAGTACGAACAGGGCGCAACCGAGGAGATCGTGCCAGCGCGCATCTCGACACAAGCGACCGAACGAGCGAGCGAGGCCGCGCTCGTCGCCCACAAAGCGATCGGTTGTCGCGGCCTGAGTCGCGTCGACATGATCATCCGGGACGACGAACCGGTCATCCTTGAAATCAATACTGTTCCGGGTTTGACCCCGACTTCGCTTGCGCCTCGTTGCGCCGAGGCTGCCGGAATCTCTTTCGGAGAGTTCTGTCGATTGCAGGTCGAATACGCGCTTCAAGCATGGAGCCGAATCTGATGGCCAAGCGGGCAGTCAAGCCGTCGGTTCGAACTCGAAAGCGTCGACGCAGTCATTCTTTGGTCGGCTGGCTCTGGGCGATCGCGGGATGCGTCTTGGCGATCAGCGTATGGGCCGCGCCGTCGTTGCAGCCGATGCGCGCAAGCGTAGAGAACTGCCCAATGGAGGCTCAGCAAGAAATCCGACGACTGATTGCGGGCAATCTAGAAGCCGGTATAGGATGGAACGCTAACCTAAGCGAGTTGGAGCGATCGATAGCCGCTTTGCCGTGGGTCAAATCGGCAAGCGCGAGAGGTCACTGGAGCGGTCGACTGACCACGACGATCGAACCGCGCGTGCCCTATCTGTCTGTACAGAACGGTAGCAGATACCTCTCCATCGATGAGAGCCGCGTCGCCTTCCTCCCTCCTCAAGCCCGCAAGAATCCCCGGCCGATGTTTGATCAAAGCCATCGCCAACTGATCGTCGAATCGAAGGCGAACATCAAGGAAGGCCAGGCGATTCAAGGCGCAGCGACCCGGTTCGCCTTCGACTTTGCAAGGGCGCTGGACCAGGAGAACTTCCCCTTTCCTTACAGCCTCACCATACGAAAAGGGGGGAACATGTGCTTAAATATAAGAGCCAAGGCACAAGATGTTGGGTTGACAACGCGATATGAGATCGGTCTCCCGGACAAACTCTCGGCCAAAGTGGAGGCTGTTCTCAAAACGCTCAACGGACGACCGGTTTCCGGCGGCGCTGTGGAATACGTCAACGTGAGCGCCCCTGACAAGATTACGGTGAAGATGGCATCGCAGGACAGGAGCGAAAGAAATGAGTAACTTTTGGGATCGAGCGCGAGGCAACGGGTTCGCGCCGTCCTTTTTTGTGATGTGGCTGTTGCTTGGAGTGCTATTGGTCAGTGCTCTGAAGGCGCAGCAGAACGTCCGCAAAGACCTTCCCAGTTCGCGCTTTCCCGAATTGGCTCGGGAATACATGGTGAAGGCCAAGACCTTGGAGAAACTGGAAGAGGAGATCCGCCTCTTGCGCGACAAAAGCACAGAGATGGAGAACGCGCTTGCAACGGGCAGTCAAAAGTCTCAGCTGTTAAACGACAGCCTTCAAGAAGCCAAGGTGCTGGCGGGGCTTTCCGCGCTTTCAGGCCCGGGCGTCGAGGTGCTTCTAACCGACAAATCGACCGAGAAGCGAAACGAGGGCGATCCGGCCTTGCTCAACATGTTCGCCATCCACGACTTTGACATTCTCCGCGTCGTCAACGAACTTCGTGCCGCAGGAGCCGAGGCGATCTCGGTCAACGGCCAGCGGTTGGGCGTAAACGGCTGGATACGATGCAGCGGGCCGGTGATCTGCGTCAACGACATTCGCATGGCGCCCCCGTTCAGAATCTTGGCCATCGGAGATCCGCAAACATTGACCGGAGCGCTCAAAATTCCCGGCGGAGTTCTATCCGACATCGAGAACGCCGACCCCAACATGGTCAAGATCATCAGCCATAATCAATTGACGATTCCGGGCTACGCGGGCAGCACCAAGTTTAAGTACGCAAAGCCCGTAACCGAGGCGGTCGCCAAGAACGAGGCGGCTCAGTGAGGGCCGTCGGCCTCATTGGGCTCTTGGTCGGATTAGCGATCGGATATGTGCTCAATGTGCCCATTCCGGCGCAATGGGCGCCCTATATTTCGCTGGCGGCGCTGTGCGGAATGGACGCGGCGATAGGAGGATGGCGGGCCAGCGTCGAAGGTAAGTTCGTACTAGATGTCTTTCTCACCGGCTTCTTGGTGAACGCGCTGTTGGCGATGTTTCTGGCCTATCTGGGAGACATTTTAGGAGTGGAACTGTTGCTGGCCGCCGTCGTAACGCTGGGCGGTCGGATGTTCCTCAACTTGTCGGTGATTCGAAGGTTTTATCTTAATCAATGGGCGCTCAACCGGCGCCAAAGGTAGACGCGATATGGCCTATGTGGTCGGACTAGACATCGGATCGACTAAAGTTTGTTGCCTGGCGATAGAACTGACGGCCTCCGGCTCGCTCCGAGTCGTCGGGCACGGCATTGCGCCTTGCAAGGGCGTACGGCGCGGAACGGTGGAAGACATCGACGAAACCGTACGAGCCGTCCGAGTCGCCAAAGAAGCCGCAGAGACGATGGCGGGCTTCGCCATCGATTCGGCCTATGTCGGCGTAACGGGCGAACACATCCTCTCGACTAACAGCAAAGGCGCCATCGCCATATCGAACGTAACCCGAGAGATCACCGAAGGCGACAAGAATCGAGCCATGCAGACGGCCAAGCAAGTCGTCCTGCCCCCCGACCGAGAAATCCTCCACGCCATCCCGCGGCATTACACCGTGGATGGGCATAAAGGCGTCGCCAACCCGGTCAACATGGCTGCATCGCGCCTGGAGATCGAAGCCCACATCGTAACCGCTGGCAGCGCGTTCTTGCGCAATGCGCGCCGATGTGCAGAGCGAGCCGGCATCGCGCCTGCCGAACTGGTACTGGAACCGCTGGCCGCCAGCATGGCCGTGCTCACGCCCGAAGAGAAAGAAGCAGGCGTCGCGCTGATCGACATTGGCGGCGGAACGGCGGATGTGGCTGTCTTTCACGACGGCTCCATCTTTGGCACGGGCGTTGTGCCGGTTGGCGCGCACCACGTAACCAAAGACATCTACATGATGTTCCGCACCGCCTCTATAGAAGAGGCCGAGCGACTGAAACTGCAATCTGGCTGCGCGCTGATCGATCTGGTCGGCGAGGACGAAGTCGCATCGTACGAAGAGATGTCTTCCAACGCCAAGCGATCAATTCCCAAGAAACTGCTGACCGAGGTGATCCAAGCCCGAATGGAAGAGATTCTCGAACTAGCCAGAGACGAAATCCGAAAGTCGGTTCGCAACGGGGCGCCCGCCGGAGGCATCGTGCTAACGGGCGGAGGATCGTTGCTCAAAGGAACGGTCGAATTGGCCCGCAAGATTATGAACGACCTGCCCGTCCGCGCTAGCGGACCATCGGTCGCGTTGGACGGATACGGCGACCGGGCCCGGCATCCGGGGCTATCGACCGCGGTCGGACTGGCCCTGTACGGCGCAAGCAAATTGAGACCGGAAGAAGCCGTGGTCGAGGTGCGGGATGGCGCCTTGGCCAAGATGTGGAGCAAAGCCGCAAGCGCATTCAAAGGATGGAAGGAAGACTAAACCACACACGGAGGATTGGCACATGGCGGGCAAAAATCGCATTCATCAAACCGAACTAAACTTGGGACAGAAAAAGTCTCACGCGATCATCAAGGTCATAGGCGTCGGCGGAGGCGGCGGCAACGCGGTCAATCGCATGATCGAGGTCGGCCTGCAAGGGGTCGACTTTATCGCCATGAACACCGATGCGCAGGTGCTGGACGTATCGGACGCCGACATCAAGATTCAACTGGGCCAGAACGTCGCGCGCGGCCTGGGAGTGGGCGGCGACCCGACCGCCGGACGCAGCGCCGCAGAGGAAAGCCGAAGCGAAATCGTGGAATATCTAGACGGCGCCGATCTGGTCTTTATTACGGCCGGCATGGGCGGCGGCACGGGCACGGGCGCCGCGCCCGTAATCGCCGAGATCGCAAAAGACTGCGGAGCGCTGGTAGTAGCCGTCGTAACCAAACCGTTCAAGTTCGAAGGCCCCCGACGCGCCCGAATCGCCGCCGACGGCGCGGCCAACCTGCGCGAAAAGGTCGACACCATGATCCAGATCAACAACGACCGATTGGTGGACATTTCGGAACGAACTACCACTCTGATCGACGCCTTCAAAGCCGCCGACGACGTTCTGCGCAGCGGCGTCCAAAGCATCTCCGACATCATCCAAGTGGCGGGAAACATCAACGTCGATTTTGCCGACGTGCGGGCGATCATCCAAAGGGCCGGCACCGCGCTGATGGGCATTGGCAAGGGCACGGGCGAAAACCGAGCGCGCCAAGCCGCCGAAGCCGCCGTATCCAGCCATCTGCTCGACAGCTCCATCCGCGGCGCTACGCGCATCTTGGTCAATGTAACCAGCAGCCGAGACCTGACCGTTCACGAACTCGGCGAGTGCATGGACTACGTCTATCAATTGGCCGACCAGGACGACGCCAACATCATCATGGGGCACGTTTTTGACGAGAACATGATCGACATGGTGCAGGTTACCGTGCTGGCGACCGGATTCCCCACCGGCGCCCCTCTGCCCGAACCGGTTGTGGAGGTCGCGGCTCCCGAGCCCTTTGTGGCGACGGAGGCACGTCGTCGAGGTACGGCCGAGGTTGCGATCGAGGAGCCCTCTCCGGCAGCGCCTCCCAAGGAAGACCGCGAGCTGCCAGCGTTTTTGCGAAGGCAGCGGTTGTAAAGTCTTAAAGAGAAAATAGAAGTCTTGTCCAGAAGGTCGTTGAGCGGACGAGGCGGGCGCGAAGCGGTTGGCTCGTCCGCTCAACGACCTGGTTGGGGATAGCGGGTCAACCTCCACCAGGTACAATCTTCTCGCAGGGTGTATGCGGCCTCGAGGGTTGGGGATAGCGGGTCAACCTCCACCAGGTACAATCAGCCATCAAATAACGAGCCGAACTTGTCTGTTGGGGATAGCGGGTCAACCTCCACCAGGTACAATCTTCAATGCCGTCGCTCGCGAAGCCGTCGCGTTGGGGATAGCGGGTCAACCTCCACCAGGTACAATAAGATGCTCAAAGGGTGTACTACTACTACCGTTGGGGATAGCGGGTCAACCTCCACCAGGTACAATCCGTCTTCCTCGCTCTCGCCTACTTCGGGCGTTGGGGATAGCGGGTCAACCTCCACCAGGTACAATCGCATACGCATACGCACACGCACGCACGCGTTGGGGATAGCGGGTCAACCTCCACCAGGTACAATTCAAGCCGTTGCCAGGCGGCGCGGATTAGGGTTGGGGATAGCGGGTCAACCTCCACCAGGTACAATATAGTATAGCACATATCCGCAAGAATTGCAGTTGGGGATAGCGGGTCAACCTCCACCAGGTACAATGGAAGGTCGGCGGGCTACCCGGCCGCCGCTGTTGGGGATAGCGGGTCAACCTCCACCAGGTACAATTATCTGCAATCTGAGCAGAAAGGACATTCTGTTGGGGATAGCGGGTCAACCTCCACCAGGTACAATTCGAGAGGCTCGCGACCACTCAATTGAAAGTTGGGGATAGCGGGTCAACCTCCACCAGGTACAATTGCCGGCCTCGGCGCGCTGTGCCGTGAGGCGTTGGGGATAGCGGGTCAACCTCCACCAGGTACAATAACATCGACCAGAACGACGACCGAGCGCGGGTTGGGGATAGCGGGTCAACCTCCACCAGGTACAATCGGGCAACAGGTTGGGTAGTCGGTCTCGGGTTGGGGATAGCGGGTCAACCTCCACCAGGTACAATGAGGTCGGCGGTTCCTGTCTGGTCGATCAGTTGGGGATAGCGGGTCAACCTCCACCAGGTACAATAATATTTGAATTATAAACAGACATCAAAGTGTTGGGGATAGCGGGTCAACCTCCACCAGGTACAATCTCAATCATCGAAGTGACGTGCCGGCCTTGGTTGGGGATAGCGGGTCAACCTCCACCAGGTACAATGAGGCGCCTCGACGGCCCAATGCGGTTTCGTTGGGGATAGCGGGTCAACCTCCACCAGGTACAATGGACGGCTTGGCCTCGACCTCGGCCGCGCCGTTGGGGATAGCGGGTCAACCTCCACCAGGTACAATCGATACCCTCTTCTACTTCAGCGTTACCCGAGTTGGGGATAGCGGGTCAACCTCCACCAGGTACAATCCACTGCTTTGCAACTCTTGCAGCGTTATTGTTGGGGATAGCGGGTCAACCTCCACCAGGTACAATCGAACCGTTTTTTTGCGTCCGCCCAGTCGTGTTGGGGATAGCGGGTCAACCTCCACCAGGTACAATGGATTTGGCGGCAGAGATCGCCGCTCGATGGTTGGGGATAGCGGGTCAACCTCCACCAGGTACAATAAACTCCATCAGCGCCCCGTTCGAACCTCCGTTGGGGATAGCGGGTCAACCTCCACCAGGTACAATTATCGCGAAACCGTGCGTTTCATCCCACGGGTTGGGGATAGCGGGTCAACCTCCACCAGGTACAATCCCGCGAGCGCGAGCCCGCCGCCCACCAATGTTGGGGATAGCGGGTCAACCTCCACCAGGTACAATGAGAAATATGACCGGCATCGACCAGATATTGTTGGGGATAGCGGGTCAACCTCCACCAGGTACAATCTCGTTAGTCTCCTCCTCGACCAGTTGGTCGTTGGGGATAGCGGGTCAACCTCCACCAGGTACAATTTGCAAGGCGTGGGAATTGTCGGGAACGATGTTGGGGATAGCGGGTCAACCTCCACCAGGTACAATGTTTCAGGAAATCGAACGGCGCGCTTCCGGGTTGGGGATAGCGGGTCAACCTCCACCAGGTACAATTCGCCCATTTGTGCGCTTCCGGCCACAGGGTTGGGGATAGCGGGTCAACCTCCACCAGGTACAATCAGAGCCCCTGGTCAGCGCTTTGCACGTCTGTTGGGGATAGCGGGTCAACCTCCACCAGGTACAATGAACGACCCGGACTGGATGGTCCGTTTTGCGTTGGGGATAGCGGGTCAACCTCCACCAGGTACAATCACGGGCGCTTCGACGTGGCACGGGTCCCAGTTGGGGATAGCGGGTCAACCTCCACCAGGTACAATCGTTATCGGTCAAATTGCGATACGTGATTAGTTGGGGATAGCGGGTCAACCTCCACCAGGTACAATCTTGCAGAACGGGCGCCCATTGAATCGCCCGTTGGGGATAGCGG
>JABWCR010000027.1 GCA_013359125.1 Armatimonadota bacterium
ATTGATCCTTAAACTCATCCGACCACCGCCTCGGCGTCTCGCCAACCCTGGCGATTGTGCCAGAAACGATTATCGGAAACCCCGCAAAAATCTGGAGCGAAGACGCCAAGGAACGCGGCTAACGGAAGGCACGAATCTCTAGCGCGAAGCGCTCAGTTTCGACTATGCGTTAGTCAACCGTCGGACGAAGCCGACCGCATCCCGCGCTGAACCTTCATGACCGAAACCGTCTTCGGGCGAAAGGCATCCCGCAGCGCTTCCAAGGCGAGTTCGGGTTTGACCAACTCGCTGCAGAAGAAAAGATCGACCGCCGCATAGCCTCGTTCGGGCCAGGTGTGCACGGTGTAGTGCGACTCCTCGATCACCACAACCCCAGAGACGCCATAGGGCTGAAACTCGTGGAAAAAGTGGCTCACGATGCTCGCTCCGGACGCCCTCGCCGCCTCGACCAAAGCGCGCTCTACGTTATCGACGCGCTCCAGGCTCTGCGGGTCGCAGTCGTAAAGTTCGACCAATAGATGCGTGCCCAAGCATTGGGCCGCATCCTGCTGTATAGAAGCGGGGTTGACCTCGAAGCAAAACGAATCCTGCGCCAATGCGTCTTGGCGAGGCTCGATAACGCCCGCAGGCGGGTTCCCCAGCATACCAACCCGATCCATTCACTCCTCCTTACGGACATCGGTCCGCATTCTGTGGCAGCGATGCTGCAGAATGTGCCTGAGCAGGCGGATCAGCTCCATGCGCAGGCTTCAGAGGCGATTTGGGTTTGTTCGCGCGGTCAGTTCGGTATGCTGCTCGCTCAAAGGGCGCCCCAGTGTCTGGGGCAAAGCGCCGTGTGGCTGTAGTCCCACCGGTTGCAAAGCCTCTCGATTTACTGCTTTGCAGGCCGATTGGACCGCGACATGACGCCCGTCTCGCCTCCCCTTGCTTTCCATCCGCGGCCGCCTGTGAGACAGGCAGGTCGATGCGAAAGGCCGCCAAGTATACCACAAGTTGGAGTTGAGGTCAAGCGAAGGGAAGGAAGAAGAGCTTCTACGGCGAACAGTTGCCGTCAATGGGCATTCTGGACCAAGTGAGCCGTGTGATCAAGGAAGCTAGCGAGCATCAAGGGTTCCATGAGTTCTCCGAGGCTGACACATGCGAGCAGATCATTCTTCCCCTCATGGAAATCGCCGGATATAGCCGCCGGCAGCGGAGAGCCCAAGTTTCCATCCCTGGGAGCGGGTATATCGATTACGTTATTGATGCGGATGGCGAGCCGATCGTCGTTGAAGCCAAGCGGTGCAGCGCCGTTTTGCAAGACAGGGATGTGATCCAGGCCTTGAACTATGCGAATGCCAACGGAGGTCGTTGGGCGATCCTGACGAATGGCACAGAATGGAGGCTGTACGACAACGCAATACAGGGCGCCGCACCAAGGAAGCAGGTTTGGTTAGTAAAGACGGAGGAGGATCTGGCAGAGCTGATATCGGCGTTAGGGCCAAGTTCCGTAGTCTCGGGAGGCTTGGAGCGGATTGTCGAGGGCAAACGGCTAGCCATTTGGCTGAAAGAGCAACTCTGCAACGCAGAGAGCGAGGTGATTGCCGCAGTAGTTAAGGTCGCAAATTCTAACGGTTTCAAGAAAGTAAAGGCAAACGACATTGTGGCAGTCCTTTCGAACGCGAAGATGCTTCCGCCTCTACCCTTGCCGCCCCCGCCCCCGCTAACAGACGATCGAAAACTATCTGCCATTGAGCAATGGGGTCGTCAGCTTGTTCGCACAAAGCCAAGATTGCTTGTGTGCGGCGCGGAAACGGTATCGACGGGCCCACACTGGGCATCCTTGCTATACGGCGCTATCAAGTGGCTCGATAACATTGGTCGGTTGCCCGCGCCGCCTCTCCCATTGAACGACGGTCGATACATTTACGCGACGGACCCGAATCATCCGACCGGAAAGGGATTCACCGCACCCTCCACGACTCCAGTGGCGACAGCACATGGCCCAATCTACATTGAATACGATTGGTCGGCAGAGAGAATTTGCCGTTGCCTTCATCGCTTGTTCGGCGCCGCTGGCTACGACCTCGATATGGTCGCGATCGAATTTATCAAACTAACTTAACACCCCGACCCAAATGCAGCCAGCACGAGCGCCAGATCGGCGTCGTCCACGATCCCGTCGTCGTTCAAATCTTCTGGCAAATTGAGCCCTGTAGCGCCGAAGGCCGCCAAGATCAGCGCCAGGTCGGAGTCGTCTGCGCAATGGTCCCCGTTCGCGTCGCCGACCCGCATCGCGATCAATCGAACGTCGGTCGCCCCATAGCGAACCCGGAGAACAATGTCGCCCGACTGGACAGCACCGACAATTCGTGAAAACGGCCCCTGTCGCGATGCGAACGTCGCAATCTGGAACTCGTCGCCGATCTCTGGTTCAAACCCGTCCAACAGCGCGATCTCGAGCCCGCCCGCCAATATCGCCTGGCCCGTAACTTCAAGAACGTCGTGCTCTGTGCCGGATTGGAGACCGGCGATTTCGATCACAAGGTCTGCCGCTTCGCCCAGTTCAAAATCGCCCTCGATAGTCAGCCTCCCTGGCGATTGCCCGGGGGATACCTTTCCGCCCGACATATTAAGCCTTGCCGCTTTGACCTTGGAGCCTTCTATGATGCCGCCGTTGATCGAAGTAGGCAGATTGAAGTGGATGAGGCCGCCTGGTCCCACTCTCAGAATGCCAATGTTCATCGAAAAGGACTGTGCAAATCGGATAGTTCCTGCCTCGGCGCTGATCGTGCCAGAGTTGGAGGACGGGACGTTGAACACGAACTCGCTGTTCGGGCCAACTTGCTTGCGGACCGTTCCTATGTTCAGAAAGTCGCTAGCGCCCGATCCGGTCAGCGAAATATTTGCCGTTTGATTGCCGATATCCATTGTGCCGGCAGAACCATTGATGAATCGGGCATCGTTCGTCATTTGGACCGATCCGTTGTCCCAGATCATGAAGCCTCGGTTCTCCAAGGTTCTTGTTGAGAGAGATTTGACTGCCGGGTTATCGATCAGGGACTCTCCTGAAAGGACAAGCCTATCAGTTACAAATGTGGAAGCCAGTGTGCCGCCCGACCATCGAAAGTTTGTAAACTCGTTCACGCCCACCCCTCGTTGCGAGCCTCCTGCCAGATGCACAAGAACAGGCACCGGAGACCCGCTAAAGAGCCGAAACAAACCGTTGGTGATGCGCAATGTTCCCGACCCGCTAAATTGGGCGCTGGTCAGGCCGTCTAGCTCGCCCATGCCCACTTCGAGAACTCCTTCGATGTTGATGGGGGCCTGAGCGATCAGTTTCCCGTCAATCTGAAGCTTTCCTTGGTTCACATTGATCGCTCCCTGATCATGGGACAAGGTTGCCGCGCCGCTGATCTCGGTCGTCGTGGGGGTGTTATGATTGATCGTACCGAAGTTGAGCAGTCGGTTGTTTTGCCCGCTGACGCTCAGCAGGTCGCGCGACACGGTGGTGAGGATGTTCAGCGTTCCAAAGTTCTCCCATGTTGCGCCGCCCGACAGCGTGGGGTAACCGTCGTTCCAGCTAGTCGTGCCGCGCGTTATCAGTTTCGTGCTAGAGATCGCCTTGAACAATGGCCCGTTGAGGTTGAGGGCGCCGAGGACCTCGCACTCGCCAGGCCCCTTCATCAATCCGTCGATCCAATTGAGTTCATTTTCGATCGTCAGGTTCTCTAGATTGTCAACCGTAGCGTTGCTGCCGTTTAGGCGAAGTTTGCTCATCCTGACGCCAAAGCCTGCAGTTTCGAGGGCGCCCGCGCTTTCGATGCTCACAAAGCCCTCGCCACGAAACTCGCTATCGACGCCGGCGACCAGCGTTCCTGACGGCACGACAATGGATGCGCCGCTGGCGATGTTAGTCGTCGAGTTTCTAAATGTGTGAAATGCAGTTTGGAGCGAGAGCGAGCCGCTGTTTAGGTTCAAATCGCCCAACTGCTGGAGGGAAGCGTTGAGCAGGAAGGAAACCGCGGCGCCGTTGGTCAGATTGAGTTCGCCTTCGTTGATCAGCAGTCCCAGGCCGGAGAAGTTCGTATTGGTCTGGAAGTTGATCGTGCCGGTTTCGTTGACGATTGCGCCGCCGCCGCTGGAGAACGAGACGGTTTTCTGGCTTCCAGTTGCGTTGACCGTTCCGAAGTTTTTCCACCGACCGTTGCCGCTCAGTCCGATCGAACTGCTCGTCCAGTCGGTCGTGCCGTTAGTGATCAGCTCGCTGTGGTCGGTGATTTGGGTTGGGGACGTGGTCATCGCCATTTGTCCTTCGGACAGAACAGAGGCCCGACTTCTTAGAGTCGCCCCTTGATTCTCGAAGTTTGATGATACGACGATACTGCCCGGTCCTTCCAGAAAACTGAAGCGATCGACCAACAGCCGACCGATCGTGAGCGTGCCGGATTCTGATTTAGCCGTTCCAACCAACTGAACGGCCATCAAACCGCCGCCCGATACGGCAGTCGTACCCGAGAACCGATAGGGTGTCTCCGTGATCCTCAGCGTTGCTCCGTTCGCAATCTTGACATCGCCTTGACTGAGGCCGCCGCCGCGAAGTTCAAGCGCGCCGGTCCCCACGTCGATGGCGCCGCTTGGATGGTTGTTGAAAACGACCGATGAGAAAACCCTTGAATTGCCTGTCCCGCCGCTCTTCTTAAAGACGCCGTGGTTTTCGATAGTTCCGCCGCCCGGCGCGTTCATGAAGTCGTTGTTGCCCGACATCAAGAACTCGCCACGGTTGATGAGCAGGCCTTGCTGCTCCAAGAAGATCGCTCCGTTCTCCCATTTTCCTTTGCCAGAGATTTCGAGTTCGGCCGCGACGACGTTCTTAACTCCAACGCTCGACAGCAGAAGGTCGTCCACTTTGAATTTGCCACTAGTCAGACTGCCGTTCTGCAACTCGAATTTGCCAATGTTCAGAAGTCCGATCAGATCGATGTATCCATTGGTTTTCTTTAGGTTTTGAACGGACATGGGCGAGCCGGTGTTCATTCGAATGGGCGCAACGAAATGGTACAGCCCGTTACCGCCCAACGCCGCGCCGGATACGAAGTTCACCGTTTCTATGCCTTGAAAGATCGTCGATGATCCTTCGCTCGTCTGAATGGGGCCGGCAATATTGCCTCCGTTGTCTATTCGGATCGAGCCTGTTCTAATCATCATCGAACCGCTCAGGTCGACCTGTGGTTTGACGATCATCTGGCCAACGTCCTGTTGCTTGATGAATTGGTCCTTGATCGACCATCTATTGCCGAAACCTGATATGAGCACGTCCGGACTGTGCGAGATCGTAATTTTGCCTTCGTTAGTCAAGACAGAACCGGAGTATAGCGAAAGGTTGCCTGACGACCAAGATAGGTCGCCTTCGATGGTCAGTTCGCCATGAAGTCCAAGCGTTCCTTCGAAAGTAGCGCCCCCAGCGACGGTAGCCCCCAAGGGCACATGGAGATTTGAACTCTGACCTGAGGAGCCCCACTTCAGATCTCCATCTACTTGAAGGCCGCCGCCGACGGTAAACTCGCCTCTGAACAGTTCGAAGTTGTTGAGCCCGGCGGAGCCGCTGACTTCGAAGGGAAGACCGCCTCCTGTCAGCAGACCGGTTGAGGAGAGTCCGGCTATTAAAACGGCAACTTGTCCGAATTGCACGGTGTAATCTTCAAGGTCGACCGTATCGCTTTCTCCGGGCAACGGCGGGCAGCCTGCCGTCGATTCGCCCGTGCTGAAGTTGTTCTTAAACGGACCGGTGCCATCGCGGCAACAGGCGTTCCAGCGATTATCGGACCCGCAATCGCCGTCCCACGAGAGGCTGAGCGTAGATCGGGCGATAGCGGAGCCCACATGCCATGCCGATAGAAGCGACGCAACGATCAGGCAAAAGCCGATCTTACGGTTCATTTTTTGTTTTCCTTGCTCGTTTGTTTTTGCCTTACGAATAGACGATAGATTATAACTCGCATTTTGGATTGGCGCATAGGCCGAATGGGGGATTTGAGCGCAGCGAATGCTCGTCCTCAGCGCCGATTCGGGTACCCTATTCGCCACAGAAAAAGGAGGTACCCACATGAGCGATCAAACGCAAGAACCAGAAATGACCACAAAACCCATGAAGGAGCACGAGTGGCTTCAAAACCTCGTCGGCGAATGGCGAACCGAAGGAACCATGCAAATGGGCCCCGACCAGCCGCCGGTCAAGGGCGCGGGATGGGAGGTTACCAAGATGTTCGGTCCGCTCTGGGCGCTGGCTGAGGGCCAATCCGAGATGCCCAACGGCGCAACGATGAACTACAAGCACTTTCTCGGCTGGGACGTCTCCTTCAAAGAGTACCGAGGCGCTTGGATGGCCGACGTTTCGAGCCACCTTTGGAAGCAGGTTGGCGAATTGAGCGCGGACGGGCGCACGATGACCCTCGACTGCGTCGGACCCCACATGGAAAAGGACGGCGAGACGGCCAACTATCGCGATGTGATCGAACTGATCGACAAGGACCACCGAGTTATGACCTCGCACGGCCAAGACGAGAACGGCAATTGGTTCGAGTTCATGAGAGTCGATTTCTACAGAACCGGCTAATCGTCGTATAATATTGGGCATGACGAGATGCATTTTCGCCTTGCTCTTTGCTGTCTCGGTCGCTTCGGCTCAACCGGACTTCTATTGGGCAAAACGCTTGGTCGGTCAGATGGCTTTGGGAGACGATGTGCTCGTTGGCGTTGCCTGCGACCGATGGGGCAACGTCTTTATCACCGGCTACAGCCCCCAAGACCAGTTCTACAATGACATCTGGACCATAAAGTACGATGCCGCGGGCAATCAGGTCTGGTCGCGCAAGTTCGACGGTCCGGCCAGTCGAGACGATCGTGCGACCGCCATCTCGGTCGATCCGCAAGGCAACTGTTACGTCGTCGGATATGCCTCGTCGCAAAGCCAAGGCTTCGACTACGTTACTCTGAAGTACTCGCCTTCGGGCGATCTGCTATGGGCGCGGTACTACAACGGCTTTAGCGTCGGCCACGATCAGGCTTATGCCGTTGTAGCCGATCCGGACGGGGGCTGTTTTGTTACAGGCGATGCCTGGGGCGGACTGAACAACGTCGATTGCGTTACGCTTCGATACGACCCGAATGGGAGCGAGGTCTGGGCGTCTCGGTACCATGGGCTTGGCGACCTGGACGATCACGGAACGGCCATCTGTTTGGACGGCGCTGGCAATCTCATTGTAGCGGGCAACAGTTTTGAGGGTCAAGAACAAGGGCCCAACTACCTAACGATCAAGTACAACCGTCATACCGGCGGCCAGCTTTGGTCGCGGACGTACAATGGCGTTGGCTCTGGAGCCGATTGGGCCTATGCGGTCTGCGTCGATCCGGATGACAATGCGATCGTAACCGGCCGCTCGTGGGGCGGCGTCGGCTCGGCCTACGATGCGGCAACCGTCAAGTATGCGGGCCTTGATGGCGAGGCATTGTGGTCGTACAGCCACGGGTCTGACAATAACAGTTCGGACCAAGGGAACCGGATCGCCGCGGACGCGGACGGAAACGTATTCGTTGTAGGCTCGACTCCGGCCGTTTTCCAGGGTCTCAATTGGCTTGTGATCAAACTGTCGTCCACAGGCGACCACCAGTGGACGCGCACTCACTTCGGCCCATCGATTTTCACAGACGATGCGATGGGCCTGCACGTTAACTCGGACGGCAGCGTCATTGTGGGCGGCTATGTCTACTCCAATTCCGATCTGCGAGAGGATTTCGTTGCCGTCCAGTACGGGTCGGTCGGCTCGGTCGATTGGACCGTATCTTACGATTCGGGCGATCAAGAGGACAAGACGGTTGGAATGGTCGTTTCGCCTCAAGGCTACATCTATCTGGTCGGCACGAGCCGAAGCTCTACGACGGGCAGGGACTATCTGTTAGTCCGATACAAGAGGGGCCTTCCGGCAGACGCGAACGGGGACTGCAACGTTGACGATGTTGATTTGGCCCTTGTGCTCGAAGCGTTTGGTCTGACGGGCGATCGACCAGAGGACATCGACCGCGACGGCATCGTTTCCGATTCAGACCTCGCCCTCGTGCTCGAGCAGTTCGGTCTGGGCTGTTAGCCCTTTATCCGCTTTCCGGTCGAACTGCCTTTGATCGTCAATTTCTCTCGGCCGTTCGTCGCCGTCATGTCGAACGTGATCTGGGTCAGCCAGCCGGTCGCGGCATCCAGATAGTAAAAGCCTTTCATCGACATGGTGGGCGGTCCGTCCGCGGGCGCCGCGCTATAGGCGATGTGGTGGACGCGCGCGCCATTGACGGTCTTCGCGCCTTGGTATTGGCAGATGAACCGGACTTTAGTGCCGCCGTTCACCAATTCGGTCGACCACCCATCGCCCGGCTTTACGGGCTTGTTAGGCAGCAGGCTTGTGGCAAAGGGATCGTCGTTGTAAGATCGTCCGCCGCCCGAGGCAAATTGCTTCAAATCCACTGCGCCTGCTTTAGGAACTACGAATCGAGAGTTTGAACCCGTGCCGCTGACCGTGCTCTTCTCGATAGTGGCTGCGCCCTTGGCGTCGACCTTGACGATCTTGGCGCGATGGACGATCGTGTTATTGACCGGCGCTTTGCCGGTTTGGCTCATTGTAACGGTCGAGCGATACTCCCAAGTCTCGCCGACGACGAACTTGCGAGGCAGCGAGACGGCCTTGTCGCTGGCAGGCTGCGCCCACAATCCAGACAGGGCGATCAGAAAGACGAATGTCGATCTCATTTGACTTTCTTTCCTACGCGCGAGGTGGCCAGTTCTCCCGATGGCTGGCCAGTAATCTTCAGCGTGCCTTCCGATTTGACTATCCAACCCGATTCGGCATCCAAGTGAACGACTTGCTTGGCTTCTAAGGTCATACCCTGCTCTTGGCCCTTCATGGTGCAGTCGACTTTGATAGTTCTCTTGCCGTCTACGCTATCGTATCCAAGAAACTTGCCCTTAACGCTCATTCCAGCGCCGGGTGTGACAGTCCACTCTTTACCTGCTCGCTGTCCATCGGTTGGCAACATCGTGCTGAGAAATGGATCGCCTGACTTTTGAAGCGATTCCTGAAAGTTTGCATAGGATCCGGTCTCGTTCGGACCAGACTTTGGAATGCGGTAGGTAACGGGCTCGTCGTTGTCGACTGGGATGGGCGTTCCGTTAGCAGACTGCGTCATCTTGACGCTCGATTCGATGATCGTTGCTTTGCCTTCATTGTCGATTCCCGCAACTTTGCATCGAGTTACTGCAAGGCCTTCAAAGCTCACGCCCGCTATCGGGCCCTTGACCGAAGCCGTGTACTCCCACACCTCTCCGTCCACAATTTTTCTAGGGATCTCGATTACGGGGAACATGGAGTTGTAACCGAACCAGCCTCCAGCGCCCAATACGGCCAAAGCCAAAAGGATCGCGGCAATCGCTTTCATCACGACCTCCTGTTTCGAGCATTATACCGATACGGGCAGGCGCTTCCGCCATGTTAGCCACAGCGCCGCGCCTACGATAACGCCGCCAATGTGCGCCAATGCCGATACAGACGAAAAGCCGCCGACCTGCATCCACGCTAACAGTCCCTGCAATCCCAGCCACAATGCCATCGCGCCCCAAGCGGGCATGGTGAAGTAGCGGAAGTAGAGGAAGTACCGGTACATCAGCCCAATTCGCGCGTTCGGAAACGATAGCGCATAGAACGCCATCACGCCCGATATGCCGCCGCTGGCGCCGACGCACGGAATGTTGCTGCGAGGTTCGGCAACCATGTGCAGCAAATCGCCGCCAACTGCCGCCAACGCGACCAGCCCTAGGAATTTTGTCGGACCGATCCGATCCTCCACGTTATCGCCGAACAGCCATAGAAAGTAGAGATTGCCCAAGAGATGAAGGATGCCCCCATGTAGAAAGAAACTGGAAACAAAGGTCAATCCGCCATCGCGAAAGGCCTGAGCCGGGATCAGCCCGAAACGCTCGATCATTCCGTTCAGATCGGTCAGAGCTAACAGGCTCAGGGCTGTCATTCCAATCAACAGCGAGTACGTAATATAAGGTCTTGTCTCAACTTCGGGAGCGGCGTGCTCCACCGGGAGGCCAAAAAACGCTGCGGCGGTCTTCCAATGTTCGTCGGGCAGATCGTCGTCCTTGTCCATCCTGCGGGCTTGTTCGGCAAGTTGATTCACCTTGAACATGGCCAGCGCTTCTTTGGCTTCTGGCGGCAATTCGTCGTCTGGCGCAGCGACCGGCGGCGGGGTTGGAGCCGACTCTAACTGTCCAGCCTCGAACCAGACACATTGGCAAGCGCTGCAGACCGAAGCGGCGTTGTCAGGTTGGGCGGTATCGATGGGGCCGCGCTTCATAGCCCGCCGACAGTGCGGACAGGCGCCGCCCGAGCCGTAGCCGCCGAACTGCGAATTGCGCCAGACGGTCGTTACGAACTCGGGCGCGGCCGCTTTGCGAAGAATGGCCATCGAAACCAGAATGCCCTTGCACTGGCCGCAAGCATGGTACTGGCCGAATGCGTTGGCCATGCGGACAAGGCTCAATCCACAGTTGGGGCAGCGGCTCATTTCGAGTACCGATTCGTACCTGATTTTGTGCTACATATTATCAAAAAGCCGCTTTTTGAGCCAAGACGCCGGCTGCCAGCGCAAAGTCAAAAAAGAGCCGGTCTTGATCAACGGTACGGCCCATGGAGGCGAGGTTCGGTAACGATTTTCTAAGCAATTGCAGGGCTGGCTCGATCTCGACTTCGGCGATTTCATGCCGATCAAACTCAGCCAACATGGCCGCCTTGCCCTCAGGCGCGGCAATAGCGCACTGGACGAAGACCGCTTGCTGAAGGATCGTGCGCGAATGGTGGCTGACGCCTTGATGTCTTGGGCGCTGGTCGGCTTCGCTCGCTCGAATGCAGGCGATCGGGCGACCTCCCAAAGCATGAGCCGCATGAAGCGCCTCGACCTGGGAGAGACCTGAAAAGCCCCACTTGTGCCCCGTGCCTGCGCTGCCCGGCCCAGGCGAAACAATGACGACCTCCGCTCCGAGAAGATGCTTGGCTATCAGAAGCGCAGAGTGAAGGGAAGCCGCTTCATAGTCGCCACCGAACGCTTGGCCAGAGGTAACCGTGCCACAAACCCATCCCAACGATCGCAGTTGGGGCATTAAGCGGCTTATACAGGCGGGCAAGGCGGCCGAATCGTTGATTACCCAAGCCGTTCGTTTAGACAGGGCGCCCGCCGCGACCGCCGCCGCTTGGCTGTGCAGTTCGCATGCCACAACCGGAACGCCCTCTATATTCGCATCTTCTGGAAGTTCCAATTCGCCCGCCCGAAAGGCCTTTTGAAAGGGCGAGTAACGCATTTTGACCAGCGCTTCTTCGTGCGGCATGGAATCGCCTTGAGACGAGGCGCCCGACCGCCAGACCACAAAATCGTAGCCGCCCGTGCCCAAATCGAGCTCGACCGCCGTTGTGTTCAATACAACCTCTTCGCCGCTCTCAACGCGGCCCATCAGATCGATGTAGTTAATGACCTGACGCCCAAGGCCGTCTGCCAGGACTTCGATCTCTTGGGCGCCTGGACGTTCAGACAGAACCTGGCGGACAATCCCCCGTGCGAATCGGATCACAGCCCGACCTCTTGCCTCAGCGCTCTCAGTTCGCTTGGCAAGAGCGCTCGACTCTCGCCGATAGCCAGACGCGCCAATCGCAGAGGGCCGATTCTCGTTCGATGCAGTTCGGCCACGTGGCAGCCGACAGCCTTGAACATGCGCCGTATCAGCCTCTTGCGGCCTTCCTTGACGGTAACTTCAACAACCGAACGGCCCTTTTCCGCTTCTATCATCTCGATCTTGCAAGGCTGAGTAACCCCGTCCTCTAACTCCACGCCTTTGGTCAATCGCTTCAGGATCTCTGCATTCAGCCGCCCATTCACCACGGCTCGATAGGTCTTCTCGACGCCATAGGAAGGGTGCGTCAGGCGTAAGGCTAATTTGCCGTCATTGGTAAACAGCAGGAGGCCCGTCGTATCTTTATCCAAGCGCCCAACGGGAACCAGGCCGACTGGAACCAATTCGCCGACCGTTTTCGATGCGTGGGGGTCCTTAACGGTGGTCACATAGCCCTTTGGTTTGTTAAGAATCACATAGGCAAACTTCGACTTTTCTCCTGCTGGGGCACCCTCGACTTCAACCCGATCCTTGCCTTCGATAACCGATTGGCCGAGCGTTGCTGTAATGCCGTTGACTGTTACCCGGCCAGCCTTGATCAACTCTTCGCAGGCGCGTCTCGAACCATAGCCGCGGGCGGCCAAAAACTTCTGCAATCGAACCCCTTCCATCGGCTCCATTATGACGGGTATACTCGCCAATACGACGGGAGGAACCTCAAAAGTGAAGCGACATACAGTAGCAATCCTGGCGGTTTTCGTGCTTGCCCTCGCTTTTGCGCAAGACAAAGTCGTCATGAAGTTTACGGGTCAAAAGGACCAAGCGATGACCTATCGCGCCAACGTCGAAATATCGATGGAGGCCGCGGGCCAGAAAGTTACCATAGAGATAAATACCACCACTAAAGACAAGATAATCGACGTGGCCGAGAACGGCAACGTTACTCGCGAAGAGACCACCGAGACCTACGAGATGACGGTCAACGGCGAGAAGGCGCCCACGCCCGACGAGGCCCTTAAGACCAAATACACGACGGTCGTCAAGCCCAACGGCGAGTTGGTTTCGACCAAAGTCGAAGGCGCCGACGAGCCAGAAGATCAGGCCGAGCTTCGCAAACGATTCGGCCAAGCTCAGCGCATCGTCTTCTCCACAAATCCCGTGGGCGTTGGCGATAAGTGGTCCCATACCTTTGTTGAGGACAAGACGATCGGCACTTTGCCAGGTCGCGCGGACTACGAAGTCCTAGCGTTCGAGACGATCAAAGGCATCGAGTGCGTCAAGATTAAGCATTCCTATACCGAGACGGCGACCTCTACCAAGTTGACCGCCGAGGGCGAGCTTTACCTTGAGAAGGCTTCCGGCGATATGGTCAAGGCCGAGTACAAGGTGGACGGACTTCCTTTCGGGCCCGACGAGATGGGGATTACCGCCTCTGGCAAGATCACCAGCGAGCGGCAGTCGGGCAGCCCTGTCGGCGCCACGACGGTAGCGGGCGAGCCGGAAAAGAAGAAGGAAAAGACCATCGAAGAGGTTACCAAGGACTTTACGAAGACCGACGGCCTCTTCACTATGTATCACAAGAAAGACGCCGGCAAGGACACGATCTATTGGGAGATCAAGGAAGAGCAGCTCGATCGCCTGCTGTTTATGCAAGCGACGGCGGCCACAGGCATTGGCGGCATCATGTCCGCGGCGGGCGACCCGATCATGGATATGGTCTTCAAGTTTGTTCGGCGAGACGAGCAAGTGCTCTTGGTTGTTCCTAACATCAGCTTCAAGGCGGACGATGGCACCCCGATCGCTCGGGCGCTCCGACGCTCGATCGCAGACGCCTATTTAGAAGCCTTCAAAGTCGAGGCGAAGAGCGAAGAGCGCAAGAGCGTGCTGATCAATGTCAGCGACCTTTTCCGCGGCGACATCGCTCGGGTAACTCAAAAGGCGGGCATGTCGGGCGGGCAAGCAACGATCGACCGAGAGAAGACCGCCTACAGCGCGATCAAGATGTTCGAGGACAACTTCTATATCCAGACCGCTTACAGCTTCAATCGAAGCCAGGGTGGCGGGGGCGGCATGGCGGCCATCCTTGGAATGATGGGCGGATCGCCGGCCTTGGCCGATCCCAGGAACTTCACATACACGGTCAACTACAATCTGATGGCGCTGCCTATGGACGGCTATCGTCCCAGAATGGCCGACCCGCGAGTGGGCTACTTCACCACCGAGGTTACCAACTGGAACGAGATGAAAGAGGATATGACCGACCGGTACATCCTGCGCTGGCGATTGGAGAAGTCCGACCCGAGCGCAAACCTTTCGAAGCCCAAGAAGCCGATCGTCTTTTGGCTGGACAACGCGATCCCGGTCGAGTTCCGAGACGCCATTCGAAAGGGTCTGCTGGTGTGGAACAAAGCGTTTGAGAAAGTTGGTTTCCAAGACGCTGTCGTTGTCGAGCAAATGCCCGACGATGCGGATTGGGATCATGCCGACATGTCGCGCAACGTCATTCGATGGGTAACCTCGCCGGGATCGGCCTATGCGGTCGCTTGGTTCCGACCTAATCCGTTAACGGGCGAAATCCTGAACGCGGGCATCACCTTTGATGCGAATATGGCGCTCTCTGTGAAAATGGAGTTCGAGAGCGTCGTCGATCCCGTTGCGATCTTTGCCGAAAAGTCGGAGCACGACGCCAGCCACCTGATCTGCACGCTGGGGCAAGAGAAGCTTTACAATGCGGCTCTCGGCCTGATGTCGCTGGAGATGATCGCTGGGGAGAACGCGACCAAGATCACCAAGTCCAAGTTTATCGAGGACTTTTTGATGGAGACCGCAGCGCACGAGATGGGGCATATCCTAGGACTGCGCCATAACTTCATCGCCAGTTCGATGCACAGCACAGACGACCTTGCAAACGGCGAGCTTCTAAAGGAGAAGGGCGTTACCGCCTCCGTGATGGAGTACGCGCCTTTTAACAACGTCGCCTTGCGCAGCCCCAACAGCCAATACTGGACGACCACCGTCGGTCCCTACGACATCCATGCCATCGAATATGGCTACAAGCACGTCTCCGCGGCAGACGCAGCGGGCGAGAAGCCCGCTCTGAACATCGTAGCAGCCCGATACAATCAGCCCGGCCTTGCTTACCAAAGCGACGAGATCGCCGACCGCTGGGATCCGATGGTAACGCGGTTCGACCTGGGTCGCGACCCGATGGCCTACTGGATCATGCGCATGGAAGACTCGGGCAAACTGTTGCAGGAACTCCCGCGCCGATACCCCGAGCGCGGCGAGAGCTACTGGCAGTTCACTCGCCGCTTCAACATGGTGATGGGGATGCACGCACAGTCGGCCAGCCAGCTGACCCGGTTCATCGGCGGCGTCAACATCAGCGGCAACCACAAAGGCGATCCGGGCGAGAAGCCTGCGCTTCGACCGGTGCCCGTTGCCGCCCAGAAAAGAGCGCTGGCCATGATTCGGCAAAACGTTCTGGCCAAGGACGCCTATAGCTTCACTCGCGCCTACTATTCGATGCTGGCGCTGGATCCCTGGGCTGGCGGCAATCCGCCAAACCTGATGGACAGCATCGGTAACGTACAGTTGGGAGTCCTGAACCGATTGATGAACCCAGGGATGCTGAATCGGTTGATCAACCAGGAGTTCCAAAGCCCTGGAGCGGCGCTGACGGTCAAAGAGCTCTTTGACGAGGTCTATGCGGCGGTCTGGGAGGAACTTCCTGCCGGCGCGACCGTAACGCCGTTGCGCCGCAACCTTCAGCGGACGCACTTGCAAGCGCTGATCGATATGGCGATTCAGCCCAATCATGCGGCGCCGGCGGACGCCAAGATGCTGGCGCGCAGTCAGTTGCGCCGGCTTAACGTCCAACTGAAGGGTGCGACGGGCAAGGCGCAGGATGCGGTGAGCCAGGTTCACTTTGCCGATCTGGCCGAACTGTCCACCAAGGCGCTGAACGCTCAGATCGTGATCGGTCAGCAGACGCCCGCGCCTAGAACGCCGAGCCTGTTGGAACTTCTGGGCATAGGCAAGCAGTAAGTCGGCTCGCGGGACGCTCGCCCTCCCGGCCCGCCCCCCACACCCGCCGTTCGGAACGCCAGGCTTCCGCCTGGCCCGTCCGATCCGATGCCTTTCGCTCCCCTCCCTAAACTCGCCAGAGTTTGGGGAGGGGATACAGGGTAGGGGCACAATCGCCCGAGATAGACCGATGTTCGCCATTGAGACAGATTGGGCGCCTGCCAAACCGCCGGGCTCCCTCCCGGCCCGTTCTTTCGGCTCGCGGGGACGCTCGCCCTCCCGGCCCGCCCCCCACACCCGCCGTTCGGAACGCCAGGCTTCCGCCTGGCCCGTTTTTTCGGCTCGCGGGGATGCTCGCCCTCCCGTTCTTTCGGCTCGCGAGACGCTCGCCCTCCCGTTCTTTCGGCTCGCGGGGACGCTCGCCCTCCGGTCCGATCCCCACACCCGTCGTTCGGAACGCCAGGCTTTCGCCTGGCCTGCCGCCCGGAAGGGCGGCGCTCCGTCTTTCGGCTCGCGGGGACGCTCGCCCTCCCGGTCCGATCCGATGCCTTTCGCTCCCCTCCCTAAACTCGCCAGAGTTTGGGGAGGGGATACAGGGGACGATCTTAGCATCGATACTGTTTAGTCTGACTGTTTAGAGAGCCGAACAGAGCACGTACGGCGGCATCGGGAAACGAACCCGGTTTGGCTTGCGAGAAGCCTCCACACCAAACGGCGGGTGTGGAGGCATAAAATGTTTCAATGCTCTCTAAACGAGCCTAGGTTGCAACTTTTTGGCGACCTTCGAGCGAGCATGACCGTACTTGCTCGAACCTCATATCCAGTAGAGGCTGACGGGACGCGAGTCTGCCGCCGGCGCTTCTTCCTCTTCGGCCGCCTCTTTCCATGCCTCAATGAAGGCTTTGGCCATTGCGGTGGGCGGCCGGTCCCAGTCGGCGTCTTTCAGCGCTTCAATCATCCGCTTGGAGATTTTAGGGTCGACCAGGTCGGGCAGGTTCTCCAGCGCTTTGAGTTTTCCAGCTGCGGCCTTGAGCGCCAGTTCGCACGGTCGTCGTATCCAAAGGCGCGGCGTTCTTGGCCGTCCGGGTCGACGACGATCAGCGAAGGCATGTGAGCGCCATCCGTCCACAGCCGATGGCGGCTTCCTTTCCCGCGCCCAAGGCATGGGCCCATTTGAGGATGGGCCAGAGGGTGTCGAACTCGCCTTGATAGATGGCCCAGCCCGTTTGGCCGACGATGCGGGGCGGTCGATTCTTGAGGCGGTTTTTGTCCTGATGTCTTTGCTAAGATACGGTTTTGGCGCCGACCTCTAGTAGGACGGCGCGCTGATCGGCGGTGCGGTCGTAATCGACCTGGCTCAAAAGCCCTTGGCCGTACAAGTAGTCCAGGTGTCGGACCAGGCGCGTTCGGACGCCTTTCCATACCGACTCGAAGCTTGGAGGCGATGCGCTCGGCTCGTCGGAAACAAACGGGGTTAGGAAGTCGATTCGAACGACGGACGGCGCTGGGCTGCGGCAGGGTTCGGCTTCTTCGGCTTGGGCGTCGATGAACTGATAGCTGCCTTGGGGATGGCCGCCGACTCCGTTGACCCCGGCCAAGGCGGTTGCCGCGATGACGGCGTCCTTCATGGCGCAGGCATCGCCGATGAGGGTCGCTTCCCACTCGATCGGATCGCCGCTGCGGAGAAACGGGCAAGAGATTGCGGGCGGCTCCATGAGCAGGGGCGGCGGACGGTTGTCGGGCCGTTGGAACAGGGTGTGAAACAGGAGCTTGTCGGGCGTCGGGTCGGATCGATAGAGTTCGCGACCGAGGGCCGAATGGAGCGCTGCAGGCAGCCAGTAGGAGCCGTCTGCGCTAACAGCCCTGATCGGACTTAGAATCTGCGCCTTGAATCGCAGGTTGAGCGCGGTCAGCGTTTCATCGGTTTGGACGTTGTTCATGGGCGTTTTCGGAGATTGTGAAGGTCTGGAACTTGGCAAGGGACGATGAAGGCCTTCTTGCGGCGCCGAGCCGGGCCTCGGTCGTTTCGTGCAGCGGCACATAGGTCTCGCCGGTTTTTTGGTAGACAACGACCGTGCAAACGTTGCGCAGCAGGGCTGGAACGATGGGGGCATAGGCGACCATGCCGGCAAAGAAGTAGTGAACGGCGCGCGTGGGGCCTTGGCCGATCTCTCGCACGCCTTCGATCAGGTCGTCCACGATTTTTTCTGCGACGGTTGGGTCGGCTAATATTGCATCGTCGGGCGGACGGTAGTAGTATACGGAGCGCGCGCCGGGTATGTGCTGTTGGGCGTAGGATAGAACGTCTTGCAGGGGATCGTTTGTCCCTCCGATCCAGACGCAGATGACGGTCGATTGGGAGCGGGCGTGCAGCTTTAGCCGTTTCAGGCGTTCCTTTCTGTCCCAACAGCGTTTGACCTTGACGACGATGAAAGTTAATACGGCTCCCGCGCCTCCCGTTACGAGGCCCGGCCAATCGATCAGGTCTTGCAGCTTCATGGCTATCGCTCCTGTCTGGCTTTGTCTCGGACGGCTTGAAGATTGATAATCTCGGCCAGTTGGAACACGGGAGGGGTCGAATCGGGCACGGGCTTTAGTCGGACGATGGAGGGGAAGTAGCCCATGCGTCCGTTCAGCTCGGCCAGGGTTACGGCTGCGATGACGTGAAGAGTCGGCAGGCTGACGAGGATGGGCAGGGTTTGCCATTCTGTACCGCTGAGCCCCGCGGAATCGACCAAGGCTTTGGCCTGTGCGGCGAAGGGCTGGTCGGGGTCGAACTGGGCTTTGATTTCTGTCTCGCGTTCTATCGAGGCGCTACAGCTCTGTTCGATAGCCACGCGCTGTTCGGGGGTCAACGGATGGCCGAAGTTAATGAGGATCATATCGCCATTGGTTCGGCATTGAGGGAAAAGAATCCTTTGCTAAGTTAGTCCGTTCTACCTCTCAAGGCGCCAGTGCGTTTGCCAGACCACCAAATCTGGTATACTCGCGCTCGATGAAAGCCGCGGTGGTCTTTCCCGGGCAGGGGGCGCAGCGTCCTGGAATGGGGCGCGATTTTTACGACCAAAGCCCCGCCGCGCGAGAGGTTTTCGAGACCGCCTCGCGCCTTTCTGGCCGATCCTTTGCCCAGCTTTGTTTCGAATCGGACGAGGAGACGCTCCGGAACACCGAGAACGCCCAGCCGGCGCTGCTCACCGTGGGCTATGCCGGTTGGCGAGCGCTCAAGGAGGCCGTTCCCGATTTTCTGCCTGCCTACTTTGCCGGCCACAGCATGGGCGAATACACGGCGCTCGCAGCTTCCGAAACGCTGACCTTCGAAGAGACTTTCCATTGGATCGATATCCGCGCGAGGGCGATGAAGGAATCGGGATTTCGGCATCCCGGCTCCATGGTCGCCATTCTTGGTCTGGACGCCGAGACGGCTCAGGCCGCTTGCGACGCCGCGCAGGCCGCAACGGGCGAGATCGTGGCCATTGCCAACTTCAACTGCCCTGGTCAGTTGGTCATATCGGGACAGCCTAAAGCCGTGGAGGCCGCTGTCGAAGAGTGCAAGGCGCGCGGCGCCAAGCGAGCCATTCCTTTGGCCGTGGCCGGCCCGTTCCATTCGCCCATGATGCAAGAAGCCGCCGACCAGATGTACGGCGCTTACGAGCAGGCCAATTTCAAGGCTGGCATCGCGCCGGTCGTGGCTAACGTAACCGCCCGCCCGGTAACCGACCCTGGCCAGTGGAGACAGATCATGGCCTCCCAGGTCGCGCAACCCGTAAGATGGCAAGAGAGCATCGAGTGGATGACAGCGAACGGCGTGGATACCTTCATCGAGATCGGCGTCGGCGATGTGCTGACAGGCCTCATCAAGCGCATCGCGCCCGATGCGACCATGCTTAAAGCGACCGATGGACCTTCTCTTGCTGCCACTATCGAGGCGATCCGAGCATGAGCGACCGCGTCGCAATTGTAACCGGAGCGGGGAGAGGAATCGGCAGAGCGATCGCCCATGCTCTGTCGAATCAGGGATGCAAGGTCGCCTGCGTCAGCCGGTCCGAATCGACGTCCTCTGCCGTAGTCAGAGAACTTCAGTCTGAAGCGCTCCCGTTCGCCCTCGATGTCGCCGATTCGCAGGCCGTCGATCAGATGGTCGCCGCCGTGATGGAGCGATGGGGGCGGATCGATTATCTCGTCAACAACGCCGGCATCACACGGGATACGCTCATCTTGCGCATGAAGGACGAAGATTGGGACGACACGCTGGACACGAATCTAAAGGGCGCCTTTAACTGCGCTCGTGCGGTCATTAGACATATGATCAAGCAGCGCGAGGGTCGGATCGTCAACATAACGTCGATAGCCGGTATTCGGGGCAACGCCGGTCAATGCAACTATGCCGCGTCCAAAGCGGGGCTGATCGGCCTGACGCAATCGATCGCGCTGGAGATCGGCTCGCGAGGCGTAACCTGCAATGCGGTGGCGCCGGGATTTATCGATACGGAGATGACGGAGGGTCTGTCGCAGGAATTGAAGGAGGTCGCGTTGAAACGAATACCGCTGGGCAGGATGGGGCAGGTCGCGGATGTGGCCCATGCGGTACTATTCTTGCTCAGTCCGGAAGCAAGCTACATCACCGGCCAGACGCTGGTAGTGGACGGCGGTCTGACGGTAGGCATATAACAAAAGCAAGGAGGTCGGACGACAAATGGATCAAGCGATTCTGGAGAAAGTACAGAAAGTGGTGGCGAACCAGTTGGGTCTGAAACCCGAGCAGGTAACGCCCGAATCGACGTTTAACGAGGACCTGGGCGCCGATTCGCTCGAGGTCGTCGAGTTGATCATGGAGTTCGAGAGCGAGTTTGGCGTCTCCATCCCAGACGAGGATGCCGAGCGCATTCGCACCGTCGCCGACGCCTGCCGATACATCGAGGAAAAGGCCGGCACGACGGTCTGAGATGGGCGAGCGCCGCGCGGTCGTAACCGGATTCGGTCTGATCACGCCGCTCGGCGTCGGAATCGATCCGTTTTGGCACGGACTCTTGGAGGGCCGTCGCGTCATACGCCCGATCACGCATTTTGACGCGTCGGCCCTCTCTTGTCGCATCGCTGGAGAGGTGCCCGACTTCGACCCCGAGCAGTTTATGGAGAAGAAGGAGGCGCGGCGATTGGATCGCGTCATTCAATTCGCCGTTGCCGCCAGCGGCATGGCTTTGAAGCACTCTGGCTATCAAATTACCGATCGCACGTCAGAACGCACTGGCGTATTGATCGGGTCCGGCATTGGCGGCCTGGGCACGCTGGAAACGCAGCATCGAATCATGATCGATCGCGGCCCCGACCGGGTCAGCCCGTTTCTAGCCGCCATGATGATTGCCGATATGCCGTCTGGCATGACCTCGATCACCTACGGCATCAAGGGTCCCAATCTCTGCGTTGTAACCGCTTGCGCCACAGGAACGAACAGTTTAGGCGAGGCCGCGAGGATGATCGAGCGGGGCGATGTGGACGCGATGTTGGCGGGAGGCGCGGAGGCTGTCATCGTGCCGATTGCGGTTGCCGCGTTTGCCGCTGCTCGCGCTCTTTCGCAGAATAACGACGACCCCAAGGGCGCCAGTCGACCGTTCGACGCCAAGCGCGACGGATTCGTGATGGGCGAGGGCGCCGCCGTGCTGATGTTAGAGGAGAAGGCGATCGCCCAAGCGCGAGGAGCGACCATCTACGGCGAGATCGTCGGCTATGCATCGACCTCGGACGCGCACCACATCACCGCGCCCGAGCCGGAAGCGAACGGAGCCATCCGTTGTATGAACCTTGCGTTAAAGGACGCCGGAATGGCGCCGACCGACGTGGGCTACATCAACGCGCACGGCACTAGCACCCAATTGAACGACGCCGCCGAAACCCGAGCCATCAAGCAGGTTTTTGGCGATCAGGCGTACAAAGTCCCGATCAGCTCGATCAAATCGATCACCGGACACATGTTGGGCGCTGCCGGGGCGGTCGAGGCCGTCGCTTGTCTTTTGGCCATGCGCGACAGCGTCATCCCGCCCACCGTCAACTACACAACGCCGGATCCCAACTGCGATCTGGACTACGTGCCGAACCGGCCGCGACAGGCAAACGTATCGGTTTCTCTCTCCAATTCCTTCGGATTTGGCGGCCACAACGCATGCATCGTGCTGGAAAAGACGGCATAGGGAACCAAAAGCCGATGTATACTCTTTCTAAGTAGCATGAGAACGCTTCGACTCGCCCAGGCCTACACCATCTATGGTACCGGCATGCCTAAGGAAGCCCAAATCGGCGATCTTTTCATATCGCCGGGAGGGTATTGGCCTCAAGTCATTCGAAAGGCCGTGCCGAACGCCTACATCGGACATTACATCTTTGGGTTCGAATCGATCCGAATGCCCTTCGGCCAAGGCGACCATTATCACGATTACTACCCCTATGCCCAGACGCGAGCCGCACGGCCGGATTGGTATCTGCACGCGCCGAACGGCCGCGATCTGATCAGGAAGTGGGGCACAAGATGGGTCGAATATTCGATGGATTATGGGAATCCAGAATGCCGCGACCACGTGATCCATCGCCTGCGAGACGATCTGGCAGGCCGCGGGCGCACGCTGGGATACCCGAACTTCGTCTTCATCGATAACCTGTCCAAACCGCTCAATTGGACGTCGATTCAATACCCGGCAGCCACCAGTCGTGCGAACTTGACCCGAGAATGGTTGGCTCAAGCCCGCAGCGCTGTCCGATCGGTTCGGAACACAGAGATGTACGCAAACATCTTCCAGGGCGGCGCTGTGTACGATTCCGCGCTGAACGAGTTGGACGGCTATATGCTGGAGGGTTTTGTTTTTAGCGCCTATCAAGACGCGAATGATCCGTTCCCCGGCTACTTGGCGCCCAACTTGGTCGATTGGCAATTAGAGACGGTCAGCAATCCGTCTCGCGGCAAGGCGATTTTAATAACCCGGCATTCGTACCGCAAAGACCTCTACTACTATACAATGGCCGCGGTTTATCTGGTTGCCAATCCCCATGTCTATGCCTGCCTTTGGGACGACCGCCAGCGGCCGGTCATCGACAATGAGCTTTTTCTCGATTTCGGCCAGGCCATCGACCCGGTCGCGGTTCGCACATCCGGTCTTTGGATGCGCCGCTATGCCAACGCATTGGTTTTGCTCAATCCATATCCGACAACCGCTGTCATCGCTGCCGACCGTCGGTATCGAAGTTGGAACAACGAGTATATCGCGCAGGGGTCGCCGATCAAACTCCCGCCTCGGTCGGGGATGCTCTACTGGGCTGAGTAGACCTATCAGGTTACCAGGTAGAATCTGGTTGCGATGGCGGTTAGCGTTCGGCTCTTTGGCCCCTATGCTCAGGCGGTTGGGTCGCACCATTCGATCGACCTTGCAGATTGTTCGGTCGAGGCGCTATTCGAGCATCTGGCAAAAGATTCGTCCCTGCTTCAGGCAAGCAAGTCGTCTTGTCGGCCTGCGGTCAACCACAAATTTGTAGATTGGGATCATGTTGTAGCAGACGGCGACGAGGTGGCGTTCATCCCGCCGGTGAGCGGTGGATGAGCAAGGCGATCATTACCCGCGAAGCGATCGATGCGACGGTGCTTTGTCGCCTGGTCGCCCGTCCTGAGCATGGCGCGGTCGCGCTGTTTCTAGGCGTAACGCGCAACCATTCGCGAGGACGCTCGGTCTCCCGTCTTGAGTACGAAGCCTACGAAGAGATGGCCATCAAGCAGATCGAAAATCTGATTGAAGAATCCGAGCACCGGTGGCCCGTTGTCTCGGCGATCGCCCATCGCTTGGGCGAAGTGCCTTTGGGCGAGACCTCGGTCGCCATCGCGGCAGGTTCGGCGCACCGGGCAGACGCATTCGAGGCTGCGCGATGGCTGATCGATGCGCTCAAGCAAGACGTTCCCATTTGGAAGCGAGAATTTACCGACGACGGCGCCTATTGGATCGAAGGGGACGCGGCCGTCTTTGAGGGAAGATAGCCGATGACGGGCGGACTGTACGACGTAACGATCATCGGCGCCGGGCCGGTCGGGCTTTTTGGGGCGTTTTATGCCGGGCTGCGGGGCATGAAGACAAAGATCATCGACAGCCTGAGCGAGCCGGGCGGACAGTTGGCAGCGCTCTATCCGGACAAATATATCTATGACATGCCCGGCTTTCCCGAAGTGTTGGCTCGCGACCTGGCTCGGGCCATGGAGCGTCAGGCCAGCCGATTTCGACCCACGATTATCCTTGAAGAGCGCGCAGAAACGCTGACTCGCGAGGGCGACGCGTGGTGCATTGGGACGTCTGCCGGGCGAGAGCATCTAACAAAGACCTTGATAATAAGCGCGGGCGCGGGCGCGTTTACGCCTCGAAAAGTGGTCGCTGAGGGAATTGAAGATTTTGAAGGGCGCGGAGTTTACTATGGTGTCAAGGACAAGAGCCTCTTTGAGGACAAGCGGCTCCTAATCGTCGGGGGAGGCGATTCGGCGGTCGATTGGGCCTTGATGCTCGAACCGCTCGCTTCGGAGATCACGCTCATCCATCGCCGAGACGAGTTTCGCGCCCACGAACAGAGCCTGGCCATCCTGAGGAACAGCCAGGTCAAGATGGTAACGCCGTTCGAACTAAAGGCTGTCGATGGCGACGGCGCGCTGCAGTATGCGACCATTTTCCACAACAAGACTCAAGAGGAGCGGCGCCTTGCCCTCGACGCCGTGATCATCAACGTCGGCTTTATGGCGACGCTTGGCCCTATCAAGCAGTGGGGGCTGGCGCTTCAAGGAAACTCGATCGTCGTGAGCGACCATATGCGCACCAATCTGGAGGGCGTCTATGCCGCAGGAGACGTTTGCACTTATCTTGGAAAGTTGAAACTGATCGCTACGGGCGTCGGCGAGATCTGCACGGCGGTCAACCACGCCAAACAGTACATCGACCCGGACGCGAAACTTTTTCCGGGCCATAGCTCGGATATGGATTTGCCCGCTTTATGATTGGGCTCGCAACCGCGCCAAAAAACTGGAGGAACCAATAGATGAAATGCGTGTTAGTCGCAATCGCAGCGTTTGCCATGCTGGGTGCCGACGATCAAGGCTTCAAGCCGATCTTCAATAGCCACGACCTAAAGCGCTGGAACGTGATGGGCGACAAGACCTGGAGCGTCGAAAAGGGCGAGTTGATTTGTAGCCCAGGCGGCAAGGGATGGCTGAGAACGGACGACCAGTACGGCGACTTTGCCCTGAGACTTGAGTACAAACTGGCAGAGGGCGCTCAGAGCGGCGTCTACTTTCGATGCCACGAGGCGTTCGACCCGGCGCTCACTGGGTTCAAGGTGCACCTAGTCGATGACGCCGGAGGCGACCGGACTCGAACCTCGACCGGGGCGATCAGTTCGCACGTTTTGCCCCTTGTCAGCGCGGCCAAGCCTGCCGGCCAATGGAATCAACTGGAGATCGTTGCTAAAGGAGTCCACATCAAGGTTACGATCAACGGCAAAGCGGCGCAGGACTTTCGAATCGATAACCGGGAACTGAGTCAAGGGTTGCCAAACGGGCGCCAGTTGTACGCCCGCGTCAGCTACGGCTACATAGGGTTGGAAAACGCAGGAGGCGAGGCGAGATTCCGGAACATTCGGCTTAAAAGACTGATCGATTGAAACAGAAAGGGCGCCGATAGGCGGTTGTCGAGTGCCGACGGGCCGAGCCCAATCTGGCGGTCGGCTCAAGCCCCGAGCAGAGCTCTCCTTTCGTCCAACCTGTGTGCCGACATCCGCAGCACGGCGCCCTTTCTGCTATTGGGAGGCATCAGCTCCCAGCCGAAACTAACAGCGCATTTCGTGCCAATTTGTCAAAATCAAGCCGCGCCGCAGCGATTCTAACCTCGAAATTCGCTATAATATTAAGCAGAAACCGAAAGGAAAGTTGGCGGGCCGTCTCAAGAAACCCTCAGCGGGGCCGCGTCGGTCTAACCTGAGGAACCGCCTAAGCGGAATCGACGTATCTGCCAAAATGGTATTGGGCGAAAGAAAACGGAGGGAACGACACCCGTGAGAACTACGCTTGTATTGATGATGATAGGGCTTTGGGCGAGCGCGTCCATGGCTCAGCCGGGCGAGATTTATAGATTGCGGCCGGACGATCAGATGATCGTCTCGCTCTATGGCGAGCCGACTTTCGACCAAAGGCTGACGGTCGCTGAAGACGGGACGATCAACGTTCTGTTGGTCGGCGCGATCAACGTGCAGGGCATGACGGCCGACGAGGTGCGCCGCGAGATCGAACGACGGCTGAAGGAGATGAAGCTGTACACCGACCCCAAGGTCGTCATCAATCTTCAAACCTTTCGCCGCCCTAGAGTGTTCGTGTTGGGAATGGTCAATCGGCCCGGCGCGTTCGATTTTCGATACGGCGACAAGGTAATGGACGCTTTGTCTTTGGGCGGCAGCTACATCGCCGATCGGGCCGACCTGGAGAAGGCTCGCCTGGTGCGCCGAGACGGAAGCGAATTCCCTGTCGATTTGGTCAAACTTCTTGAAGAAGGCGATCTGGGATTGAACTACGAACTAGAAGATCAGGATGCCTTGGTCGTGCCCGAACAGGTCGATAACCGGGTGTTCGTCGGCGGACAGGTGCTTCGACCAGGCCAATATCCCTATCGGCGCCGCATGACCCTGCTGGACGCGCTCACCCATGCCGGTTGGAACACGGAGCGCGGTCGGCTCAGCTCCGTTTTCGTCGCTCGAAACAACGAGGACGGCACCGCCGAGAAAATCCCGGTCGATGTGATCAAACTGTTGAACAAGGCCGACATGGACCAGAACATTGCGCTGCAACCCGGCGACGTGGTCTATGTGCCCGAAACCAAGACCCCCGACGTGAGAAAGGTCTACGACGTCGTTTCGCTCTATTGGCTGGCTCGCAATGCGGGCATACTGAGGTCATTGTGGAAGCCATGACGAACGCTCGCCGAATCGCTTGTTGTAAGGAGGACTTCTTAGCATGACCATCTGGACTGCGCTGCGAGCGCTTCGAAAACGCCTGCTTTGGATTTTCCTGTTCACCCTCTTTGTTACGGGGGCCGTCGCTCTCTATTACGGCAGCCGACCGCAGAAGTGGGAGGGCTTTGTAACCGTAACCGAATATCGATCGGGCAACGTGGTGAGAAAGACGGAACTCTTCCCTCAACCCTACATGCTCAACATCGATACCATTACGCGGCTGCAAAACCTGGCCGAGGTCATGGGAAGCTACTCGACTCTATTGCTTACATGGCTAGAACTGAAGGACAGCGGCGAATGGCCCGTGGCCGAAACGATCAAGCAGCAGGCCTCTGATCCGTTTATGGTCGATGTGATGGGCGTCGAAGACCTGTTTAAGCGAATCAAGATTCGACCGGTGCCCAACACCGAATACATTCGAGCCACGATCGAGGTCGAAGACCCTGATCAAGACCGCGCGCGCGCCCAAGCTTTGAAGGCCGCCGAGGTACTTCTGTCTAAGTTCGAAGAGCAGTACAACAACTTGAACCGACCGATCGGCGAGGCCTCGCGCCAGTTTATCGAAGACCGCTTCGAGAAGGCTCAGCGAGATTACAACACGGCGCTGGCCGCCCTAGCCCGATATCAGGCCGAGCATCCACAAGTGATCGAGCCGAACGCCCAGGCGCAACAGATCATCGCCAACATCGCGCGCTACAAGACCCAATTCGACGATTCCAGCGTGCAGATGAACCAGTCCGCTCGAAAAATGGCCACGCTCAAGGCACAGCTTGAGCGCGAGGGCAGAGAGAACGGCAAGTACAAAGATTCCAGCACCGTGCTTCGACAGAACACGGTTTACGACCAGACGGTCATACAACTGTCCCTGGCCAAGAACGATCTGGAGAGACTGTTGGGAGAAGGCAAGGGCGAGAATCATCCTCAAGTGCGTTCGGCCCGCCAGAAAGTGGTGGACTTTGAACAACAGTTGAAAGAGATCCCCACTACCATAGTGGATGCTCGATCCAAGACGCTCAACGAGATCTATCAGAACCTTGAGCGGCAGTACCTCGATTCGATCGCCGAGTACGATGTGGCCGCCGCCCGCGTGCGAACGCTGGGGCCGCAGTTAGCGGCTCAGGAAAGCAAACTCGACAACCTTCCGCAAGAGCAGGCAGAATATCAGCGGCTATTGGTCAATCGCACGGCGGCAGAGCAGTTTATGATCACCATGAAGGCGAAGTTAGAGGAAGCCCGCGTGCGCGAGGTGGACGACACGCAATCGATCAAGATGATCGATACGCCTCGAGTCCAGCGCATTCCTAAGCAGCTTCCAATGAGAGTTGGACTGGCGCTGTTGCTGAGCCTCTTTATGTCGGTCGGTCTGGCGCTCATGCTGACGCAGGTCGATCAGGGCGTCTACACCTCGACGCAAGCGCAATCGTTGCTGGGCAAGCCCTGTATCGCCGCGCTGCCTCGAATGAAGCAGCAGCAGTTGATCGGACGCGACCGAAACGGCTCGGCTCTAACCGCCTCATACGAGATGCTGAGCACAAACCTGACCGGCATTACAGGCAAGATGGAGGGCAAAGCGATCGTCGTTACCGGCGCCGAGCCAAATGTCGGGCGAAGCACCGTTGCGCTCAACTTGGCCGCCACCTTGGCGCGAGACGGCGCGAGAGTCGTCATCATCGACGGCGACCTGAGGCAGCCCTCGCTCCACATGATGCTAAGGCTGGAGAATCGCATCGGACTGGGCGAGTATCTGGCTGGCAACTCCGATGTGGAAGACATTGTTCAACCGACGACCACCGAAGGGCTTGTTTTCGTATCGGCAGGGCTGACCGGCGAGAACCCGGTGCGCCTGCTTCGATCCGCGCGCCTGGCCGAACTGATCGAGAAACTTTCGAGCGTGGCCGACTTTATTGT
The DNA here is from genome assembly GCA_013359125.1 of Armatimonadota bacterium. Classification (NCBI taxonomy): domain Bacteria; kingdom Bacillati; phylum Armatimonadota; species Armatimonadota bacterium. The sequence goes on from JABWCR010000027.1 coordinate 28,637, forward strand.
GTTCGACTCGCCCGCCGGTTTGACGTTTGCCGATGCTGGCGTGCTGTCGATGACGGCTCGAAACGCGCTCGTCGTTCACTCCGCGGGCACGGCCGCGACCGACTCGCATCGAGAGTTTATCAAGCGTTTGGAGAACCTAGGCGTCAACATCGTCGGCATTGCGCTGAACAAAGTGCGGCCCGAGGACGACCCCGGGTTCATGCACTACCAGCGATCCTATCGGAATCTGGGCGCCTTGCGCAACGGCTACTCGGGTCCTGCTCGCCCGGCCATCAGCTCTGGCTATGTCGAGGACGACGAAGACGACGCCGGCGCAGAACAGACCGCGCCGAAAGAGTAAGATAGGGTGTACAATATTGGCGGAGGGCATACCCCTCCGCCAATGGATTTGAAATGAAAGGAAAGGAGCGACGTCCGTTGCGTCCGTTTGCCGGCTTCTTGCAGGTTTGGCACGGCCCGTGCAGACTCAGCTAACGAACATGGGAACCCCGATCCAAACGATTGACCGCCCTATGGCGCCCTTCCGCGAATCGCCGTACGCGCAGCACATTCCCGAGCGGCGCGTGCCTTACCGAACTGTCAAGCGGTTGCTCGATATCATCGTGTCTGCAGGCGCGCTGATCGTGCTGATGCCCGTTATGCTGGCGATTGCCGTGATGATCAAGATCGAATCGCCCGGCCCGATCATCTTCAAGCAGATTCGCATCGGTCGTCGCGGTCGCCCGTTCATCTTTTACAAGTTTCGCTCGATGCGCGTCAATGCCCAAGAGCTGAGGCAACTGATCGAGCATATGAACGAGCAGGCCGGTCCGATCTTCAAGATTCGCCGCGACCCCAGGGTGACCAAGGTCGGTCAATTCATTCGGAAGTTCAGCCTGGACGAACTGCCTCAGTTAATCAATGTGCTAAAGGGCGACATGAGCGTTGTAGGACCGCGGCCCATGACGCCGGTGGACTTGAACCAGTGCGATCCGCAGTATTATTGGCGACTGGCCGTGCCCCCGGGCTGTACAGGCCTCTGGCAAGTCAGCGGCAGGAGCAACTTGACCTTTGACGAATGGATGCGACTGGATATGTACTATGTAGACAACATGTCGCTCTGGATGGACGTCAAAATCCTGCTGATGACCGTTCCCGCCGTGCTTCGCGGCGAGGGCGCCTACTAGCCCGCCTGTGCGCGCGCTCATAACCGGCGGCGCTGGCTTTATAGGTTCTCACGTAGCGGCTTTCTTAGCATCCAAGGGTTGCCAAGTTACCGTGCTGGACAACCTTTCGACCGGCTCGCGAGAGAACGCAGCCGGTTTCGAACTGATCGAGGCGGACGTGCGAGACTCGAGCGTCCGGATGCTTTGCGAAGAGGCCGATGCAGTCGTGCACTTAGCCGCCTATACCTCTGCCCCAGGCTCGGTAGAACGACCTGCGGAGACCTATGAGACCAATCTTCGCGGCCTGTTCAATGTGATGGGCGCTCGACGATTAGTGTTCGCCTCTAGCGCGGCGGTCTATGGCAATTTGCCCGGTCTGCCCAAGGGCGAGGAGAGCCCGACCGATCCGACAACCCCCTATGCCGAGACCAAACTGATCGGAGAGCATCTGCTTCGCGATAGGGAGAACGCAGTCGCGCTTCGGTTCTTCAACGTCTATGGCGAGCGGCAACGGCCCGATTCGGACTATGCGGCCGTTATCCCTAAATGGATCGAGGCGGTTGCGACAGGTCGCCAGCCGATCGTCTACGGCGATGGACGGCAGACTCGCGACTTTATCTATGTCGGAGACGTTGCAAGAGCCGTCTGGCTGGCGCTCCAATCAGACGGTCTGGCAGGCGAGACTCTCAACATCGCTTCTGGGCGATCGATCAGCCTGCTGGAATTGCTAGAGAATATCGCCAAGCGCGCTGGCACTGCTCCAACGCCCCGGTTCGAGCCGGAGCGCCCGGGCGACGTGCGGTTCTCCTCTGCCGATGTCTCCAAGGCCGAGCGTTTGATCGGCTTTCGCGCGCAGACGGGTATAACGGAAGGCATTAGTCGCACAATCGATCACTTTAGGGGAGGGCTGCAATGAAGGTTGGGACAATCGGTTGGGTGGATTTGACGGTACCGAAGGCAGACGAACTGATCGACTTCTATCGTCAAGTGGTCGGATGGGAAGCGCAGGCCCATGCGATGGGCGACTACTCCGACTACGGTATGATCGCGCCGGAAGGGAAGGAGGCCGTTTCGGGCATTTGCCATGCGAAAGGTCCCAATGCTGCTCTACCTCCGTACTGGCTCATCTACATCATTGTTGCAGACGTGCACGATGTGGCCAAAAAGTGCGAAGCCGCGGGCGGGAAGATCATTCAAGGCCCGAGAAACAACGGCTCCTCTTGGATGTGCGTTATGCAAGACCCGGCAGGCGCCTACTTCGCTGTCTATCAAGAAGGCTAACTCGCCAGCGCGCCGGCGCAGCGACTGCAAACTTCGTCGAACGGCCCGTGCGCGCCGACATCCGGCAGAACGCGCCAGCATCGGGCGCACTTTGAGCCGTCGGCTAATTTGACGGCGACTTTTACACCCTCTGCAGGCGCGATAGAATCCTCCGTAATGCCAAGCATTACGGCCAAAGGCCCCTGGTCTCGAACTTCGTTCAGCGATACGAGCAAGACTTGCGACACGCCGAACAGCGCTGGCAGCGTGTCGCCTAGCGAATCCAAGATGCCGAATCGCTCGCTATCCACGGCCAGTGCCACGGCTGCCGACTGAGGATTGGGGATGGTCTTGTCGTTCTTGGCCTGCTCGACCTTCTGATTGACCAGGTCTCGAACCTCGCGAATCGCTTCCCATCGTGCCAAGAGCGCTTCATCCTGCCATTGCGCGTCTACCGTTGGGAAGTCGGACAAGTGCACCGAAACGGCTTTGTCTGGCAGCGGCAACCGTTGCCAGACCTCCTCGGCCGTATGCACCAATACCGGCGCAACAATTCGGCTCAAGGTGGACGCAAGAGCCATGAGTGCCGTCTGCGCCGACCTCCGTTGCAGGCTCTGAGCGCGTTCGGCATAGAGTCGGTCTTTGATGGCGTCCAGATAGAAGGCGCTCAGATCGACGTTGCAAAAGTTGCGAAGATCGTGATAGAACGGATGGTATTCGTATTCATTGTATTGATGCCGGGCCTGGGCCACAAATCGTTGCAGAGCGGCCATCGCCCACCGATCGATCTCCAGCATCTCGCTTTTGTCGACCGGCTGTTCGAAATCGGACAGGTTTGCTAGCATGAACCGAAGGGTGTTCCGTATCTGGCGATAGGCCTCGGCCACGCGGCTCAAAATCTCGTCTCCCAACCGCACGACGTCCGAGTACTCGGTCGAGGTAGCCCAAAGCCGCAGCACATCGGCGCCCATTTTCTCGCACACCTCGAGCGGATCGGCGACGTTGCCCTTGCTCTTGCTCATCTTCTTGCCATCGGAGTCGGTAACCCAGCCGTTGGTAACGACCGTGCCATAGGGCGGCGCCCCCTTCGTCGCCATGCTGACGATGAGGCTCGAGTTGAACCAACCGCGATGCTGGTCGGAACCCTCGATGTAAAGATCGGCGGGCCAGTGCAGGTCTGGATGGCGCTCGAGCACGGCCCGGTTGGAGCATCCCGAATCAAACCATACATCCAGCACGTCCGTCTCCTTTCGAAACGAGGCAGACCCGCACTCGCACTTCGCGCCGCCGGGCAATATCTCGCTCGCTTCGCGCTCGTACCAAGCGTCCGAACCTTCCGATTCGACCAGTTGGGCGATCGCCTCGACGCTGTCGGGCGTAACGTATGGCTCTTCGCATTCGGTGCAAAAGAAGGCCGGAATGCCGACGCCCCAGGATCGCTGGCGGCTCAAACACCAGTCGGGACGGGAGGCGACCATCGTACAGATGCGATTGATCGTCTCTTTTGGCACCCATCTCACTCGGTCGATCGCTTCTAGGCATCGCCGCCGCAGTCCGTCGTGATCGATCGCCATGAACCATTGAACGGTCGCGCGGAAGAGCAGGGGGGACTGGCAGCGCCAGCAGTGCGGGTAGTTGTGCGCATAGGTCGTATGGGCTAGAAGGGCGCCAGCCTGGCGCAAACGCTCGATGACGCGCTGATTGCCTTCGGGCGCAATGGGCAGTCCGGCAAACTCGCCCGCTTCTTCTGTAAAGCGGCCATTGCCATCGACCGGACACAAGATCGGCAATCCGTACTTTCGACCCGTGTAAAAGTCCTCGGCGCCATGCCCAGGCGCGGTGTGGACCACGCCCGTGCCCTCGTCGGCCAAGACATAGTCGGCCAGCACGACGGGAGAAGCGCGATCGAACAGGGGATGGCTAAACTCGACGCCCTCTAACTCATTGCCCTTGAACTGCGCGACTCGGGCCGCATCGCCCGCGCCGACCGCGTCCATGGCATCTTCGACCAAGCTGTCTACCAAAAGATAGCGCGCATCGCCTGCTCGCACAACGACATAATCCAGATTGGGATGCAGGGCCACCGCCAAGTTGGCCGGAATCGTCCAGGGCGTGGTCGTCCAGATCAGCGCATAGAGGTTCTCAAATCCCAACTTGCCTGTTGGGTCCGTGCGCAGTGGAAACCGAACGAAGATCGAATCGCTCTCTTTCTCGGCGTACTCGATCTCGGCCTCGGCCAGCGCGGTGGCACAGACCGGGCACCACATGACGGGCCTCAAATCGCGATAGATGTAGCCTTTTTGGTACAGTTCGCCAAAGACGCGCACCTCGGTCGCCTCATACCCGTATTCCATTGTGTAGTAGGACCGATCCCAATCGCCGATGACGCCAAGGCGCTGAAGCTGGCTCTTCTGGATCGCCATCTGCTCGTGGGCATAGGCTCGACAGGCGCGTCGAAGCTCCACGCGATCCGGCTTCTTGCCTTCTTCTAAGAATCGGGATGCCACGGCGTTCTCGATCGGCATTCCGTGATTGTCCCAGCCGTGCACATAGGGCGTGCGAAAGCCGGAAAGCGACTTGTGGCGAGCGATGACGTCCTTTAGCGTCTTGTTCAACGCATGCCCCATGTGAATGCTGGCATTGGAGTAAGGAGGGCCGTCATGGAGGATGAACGTCGGCGCCTCTCGGTCTACAAGGCGGCGATAAAGGCCGATCTCGTCCCAAAACTTCTGCCATTCAGGCTCCTGCTGGGGCAGGTTGGCCTTCATGGGTATGGAAAACTCTGCGTTCGGCAGGTTTAAGGTGTCTCGATAGTTCATAGCGCAGAGGGAGATTGTACCTAATCCCTCTGCGCCAAGTTTGGGGTTAGCAGCCGCGGCCGAAATTGGTCAGCAACACCGCCAGATCGGTGTCGTCCACCACGCCGTCGTCGTTCAGGTCTTCGGGCAGGTCGCCGGTGAACCCAAACATCGACAAGAGGCGAGCCAGATCGACATCGTCCACGCATCCGTTTTGATCGATGTCGCCCGGCAAGAACGGCGCAAACGTGGTTGCCAATCCGCCCAGCGACGCAGTCGGGATATTGCCCGTCAGCGTCCAACTGTCCGTATTCGCGTTGTAGGCGAACCGATTGATGCCTTGGCCAAAGTGGCTGCCGACGAACATTTCCATGCCGTCCGGGCTGAATGCAACGTCGATGGCGCCGGGCGACGCTGGACCGCCCGTACCCAATATCTGGAATCTGAGCACGGGTTGGAACGAGCCGCCGCCGGGCGGCGACAAGGTGGCGATTAACTGGAATGCCTCGTCGGCATAGGACGCGGCGCTAAACACGATGTACAGCGCGGCTATAAGGGGTTTCATCTAATTTCTCCTTTCCTGCAGGCCTGGAAAAGAGTATAACGCAAGAACCAAGGAGATTGTCAAGCAAAATCGCCGGAAAGAGAAAAATCCCGAGGGTATGGAGACCCTCGGGATTGGATGTCGACTACGGTGTGCCGATTCGCACGACGCCACCAACGTTTCTCAGCGTCATCGGTCGCCACAACGTAAACCGCTCGTTGTAGTTGCCGACCTGGATGTTGACGGTACCGCCCGCAGGCACGCAATAGTAGCCTTCCCGCACGGTATTGAACGGGTTGGCATTGGTGCCTCGTTCGGAACTGCCGTCGTTGCCAGCGTCTCCAGCCACGGCCCGATTGACGTAGGTCGGGTTGGCCATGTTGAAGATATAGTACTGGATCTCTGCAAACGCAACGTCCAGTCGTCCATACCATCCGTCTGGCGCGCACGGTCCGGCCGTTCCGTCGCCGTTCGTGTCGCTTGCACACGAGGCCGTACCGACTACTTGGCCGTTATCGTTGCGGAAGATCGGCGAGCCGGAAGAGCCCGGATCGATCCGTCCCGTGGCCCACGAGAAGTAGTGGGAACTGCCGCCGAGACAACTGCTGTTGCCCACCTTGGATCCGTCGTGATACCGCTTAGCCTCCAGCCCAGGATGACTAACGCCCCAGACGGCGGTGCCGTTAGAGACCGTGCCGCTAGTCCATCCGGCGTAGCTATTGGTGCCGGCGGGATCATAGAGCCCCAACAGCGTCCATTCGGAACTCAAGTCTGTCTTGAGCAAGAGAGACCCGTCGTTCCGAGGAAGCGTGTTGAAGTTCGGGTTCGCGCCGTTGCACGATGTCGCCTGCCAGAAGAACACGACCGCGATGCCGTTGGCATTCGCCTGAGTGTTGATGCAGTGCCGGGCGGTCATCAGAATCGGCGCAAAGTCAGATCCCGTTCGGTTCAGCATGGCGCCCGTACAGCCGGTGGTGTTGAACAGCACGGCGATCGATCTCGCCTCGATGGTGTCTCGACGAGTGGCGAAGCACATCAGGTCGAGATGGCAAGCGCCCTGTGTATCGGCGTGGTCCTCGACCAAGTGAGAGAACGGGTAGTAGCAGTAGAACACGTCGGTGATCCGCAGATCGCGAATCATCTGAGGCGGCATATCGGCCGGCACCCAGAACTCCAAGCCGATCGTGTCGCCAAAGATAACGGTCGACCACCACTTCCCATCGTCGTCTACAGGTCGGTTAGCGTACGGTCCCCAGGCAACGCCAGAGGCAGGATCGTACACGCGCAGTTGGGCATGGTCGGGGCTGGTCATCACGACGCGCAGTCCGGTCGCGTTTTTAGAACTCAGCTCCACGCGCTTAACCCAGCCTTTGTCGTTAGGAAGCTCGATCCAGGGCGCCATCTCCAGTATGCCAGCCTGTGCCTCGCGGAGATAGCCGATATCGAGCGATAGGTTGCCTTCTTCTGATGCGACCGCGCCGTTCCACTTGGCCGGCTTGACGGTCTCTTCCAACTCGTACCGAAAAGCGGGCACAAAAGGAGCGATCTGGTCGCACAGGTCGGGCTTTGGCACACCGGCCTGGTAGCCGTCGGGCCGTTGAGCGCCGAAGGTTTCGGGCACGCTGCCAACGCTTAGTTGGGCCTGGGTCGCGGCGCACAGCGCCGCCAGCCCAATGCCGCACAAGATGCGGGTTCTCATCGTCTTCTCCTTTTACTGCAGGTTGACCAGCACGAGCACGAGGCCCTTCTTGCCCTTCTCCAGTCCGGTCATGGCCTTGCCCAAAACGGCGCCGTGAGCCTTTGAATGGTCGGCGACGGCCATCGCATGGCCAGGCGTGTTCGAGGTGGTCAAGAGGTCGGTGGGGTTGATCGCTCGCTCGGTGGCGTCGCAATAGACCCAAACTCGACCGCTCAGCGCCACAGCGGCGCCGGTCTCGCTCTCGGGCAGGTTGCCCAGCACGATGCCGGTCTCAAAGTTATTGGCCCCGGCCACGACGCCTGCAACGGCCTTGCAATAGGCGCCAACGGCCAAGGTCAGTTTGCCAGGATTGTTCGGGTCGATGGCAGCCACCATGCCCGGCACAAGCCCGTCGTGCGATACGGCGAACTTCTCGGCCAAGTCGGCGCCCGCGATCTCTAAGACGTTGACGCGCGCCGTGCCGTTGACGGCCAACTTATGACCGGTCGGCGCCATGCCTATGCCGACGTTTCCGGTCGTGCAGTCCATCTTAAAGCTCCAGCCGGCGCCTTGGTTGCCCCAGAGGCCGACGAGATTCGTCGTCTCAAGGCCGACAAAGGCCCTGTCCGACGCAGTGCTTGGGCTGTACAGCCACATTCCAGCCGAGCCGCCCGTATCGTTGGTGCCGCGCACTCGGAAGCGACCGCCGATGTCCAGCGAGTAAGCGGGGTTTTCGACCTGAATGCCCACGCCGCCGGTGATGCTCATGATGGCGACGCCCGCTCGCAGCCAGTGCCAGCTGTCGTTGGAGTCGCGGTACTGGAGCCCCCAATCTTGGAAGCCAGGCGAATGCGCGATCACCATGCGGTTGGCGTTGGACACGCCAGAGGCGAACATGTTGATCATGGCCGAGTTGGCTCCTGCGGTCGGTGCGAAAGTGATCGAACCGTTAACGTTGTTCAGGTTGATGTCGCCATCATCGTCGCTGATCTCTGTCTGAGCAGTTCCCGTGGCACTCCCTATGCCGACTTTGCCGATAAAGAAGCCGCCCCAACCGTCTGGGCTGTTGGCGCGAGTCAGCAACGCATAGTTGGTGCCGGTGACCGAGTTGTTCGCTGCCAAAAGACCGACGCCGGCAGGGCTATCCGAATAGAAGACGCCGCCCCAAGCCGAACCGCTGCCCGCAGTATTAGTGATCCAGAAGGCCGGTACGCCGGCCGCCGCGATCGACTTATTGACTGTTAGAGTAAAGTCGTCGTTGGCGGGGGCCCAGTTGGCGCCGTCCCACTTGATCACTTGGCCGGCCGAAGGCGCCGTGTTCAGCATCGGTCGATTCTGTAGTCGAACGACGTTCGGGTTGGGATAGGTGCCGCCCAAGTCGCCGCCAGCCGCGCCCGAAGGCGGGAAGGAGCCGGGAGCGCCCGTAATCTTGCCCCAAGCCACGTCGTTGATCTTGGCATCGGTAACAGCCAGGTTGTTGATCTTGACGGTTGTTACCGAGTTGGTCGCCAGGTCGTTCACAGTAACGTTGCCGTCCGCAATCTTCGCGCTTGTTACAGCGTTGTTCGCAATGGTCGGGTTCGGATAGGTGCCGGTCAGGTCGCCGCCGGCAGGCCCGGACGGCGGGAATGTGGTAGGCGCGCCCGTAACGCCGGTCCAAGGCACGGATCGCGCCCAGGCGGCATGAGGAGCGTAATTGATCTTGACCCGCGGCGAGAGAGTCGTGCCGTTGACCACAATCTCTAGCCAGCGATCGGCGCCGGTAAAATGCACCGCGTCGAATGCCAGTTCTTGGCTAAATAGTCCGTTTGCCACGTTCACGACTATCGTGCCGGCGGGTGGAATGCTCTGAAGCACGCCGCCCGGGCCCGCGTTGCTGCATAGTCGGAACACCATGTTGAAAGCGCCGCTGGCCGGCAAACCGCCCTGCCGGAGCTGCCCTTGATACATCATTGGCGCGGTCTGAGCAGTGGCCAATCCTGCGGTTAGAACCGTCGCTAGAATCCCTGCGATTACTCTACGCATGTAAATGCGCCTCCTTTTGGTTAAGGTCAAGACGACAACCCTATATTCGTTCCACAATCCCCGGATTCCTGCCTATAGCAATAATTGTAGCCCGAAATGCGGTTCAAAACGGCTGCCGCTCGCGAAAACGTTGGAAAGTTTGGCGAAGTCAGCCCTGCTTTTCGACTTCGCCCTCGCGGAGATGAACCTTTACAATCGCATCGGCCAATCCAACGACCGTGCGGGTTTCGCCCGCCTTCAATTCGTCGATCATAGCCTCGACTTGATCGATTCCGACCTTGCGGTAGTAGACGTCGCCTACTTGAACCACCGGCGCGTCGCCGCAGTTGTTCAGACATTCGGCCTCGGTCAGTGTGAACAGACCGTCTTCCGTCGTCTCTCCCAGTCGAATGCCCAGCGTCTCTTCAAACTTTTTCAGCAGAGGATAGGCGCCGCAAACCATGCACGTAAGGTTTGTGCAGACCTCGATCATGAACTGGCCGACCGGCGCCTTGTTGTACATCGTGTAGAACGTAGCGACGCCTTCCACCTCGGCAAACGACCGGCTCAATCGATGCGCGACCTCTGCAATAGCCTCCGGCGTCAGATGCCCGCCATACTCTCGCTGAGCGATCCAAAGTCCCGGCAATATAGCGGCCTTGCGTTCGGGATAGCGAGACGCGATGGCTTCTAACTCTCTAACGGCTTGATCGGAAAACTTAAGGTCGATCTCGTCGATCAGTGGCGGCGCGGGGCGTTGAGTGATGCGAACAAGTGCCATGGCGTCTATCTTACCCAATCACTTGGCCAGCAGCGGGCTTCCGTCCGGTTTGAGCGCTCGCGCCGAAACCGACCATTGTCCGCCGCCGTTCAAAACCTTCAGGATCATCACGTTCTTGCCTTTGACCACGTTTGTGCGGACGGCGTCGGCATCCGCAGTGTTGCCGCGATCGCCCACGAACTTGTGGATCAGCGCTCCATTGAGCCAAACGAACAGATCGTCGTCCGAGCCGAAACGGAAGACGGCCTCTTGCACACCGTCGCTCTCGAACTCGGTGATCAGGTAGGCGCCGACATTGTCCTGACGAGCGACGTGGCGCTCCAAATCGACCAGGCCGGTCGGATCGTCAAGGGCGATCGGTTTCCAACTCGCAGAGCCGGGATTCTTGATGTCGATCGCATCCTCGTTCCTCAGCATCGCGCGATCGGGGAACGGTCCGGCGGCGCGCCAACTGACCAAGTAACCCTGCCTGGCTGCCATCGCGGTTACATCCACCTTCTCGCCCAGCATCGTCAACTCTGCAGCGATCTGGCGAATCGCGCTCGGCGCAGCGGCGACGCTCAGGGCCGACCTTAGCAAGAGGGCAGCTTCTGGCTTTTTGCCCTGGTTGGCCAAACTCTGCGAGACCGGGATTGCGGCGCGTTGTGCGGCGGATTTGACGACCTCGTTCTCCGATGCCAGTCCCTTTGAGACGGCCGTTGCCCCCTCGGGCGCCGATAGCCGCCCCAACCCGTCGATGGCCGCTGCCGCTACGTTCGCATCGGGCGAAGACGCCAATGAAACTAACGCCGGAACCGAGGCCTCCCGCTCGCAAAGCGGCGTTGACAGCATTGAAACCAGCTCAGTCTTGGCTTCCTGTGGCGCGGCTTCGATTAACTTTGCAATACGAGCGCCCAATCTTGTCTGGCCCGATTCGGCCAACCATGTTCTGGCAGTCTGCCGCACGATTTTGTCCGCATCGATGAGCCATTCGCAAGCCTTGTCCAGCCCGTTCGGCGGATCGCTCCGTAGCCAGTTAAGCAGCGCCGCTGGCCGATAGTAGCTCGGCTGATCTAGAAACGGCGCCAAGAGTTCTCGGGCTTCGCGCTTTTTGCCCGCGCTCAAGTGTTGATCCGCCTTGGTTACGGCCGCCTCGACACTTTTCGGCTTGTCTTCGAAATGCCCGCCAAAACTCTCCCCAATGAGTCGTAGGGAGAGCGGAGTGGACGTATTGATCGACTTCCAAGCAGCGGCGGCTTCTTTGTCGCCGCGCCTGATCATGGCTGCCAATATGGAGCCTGCAAATTCGCCCTTGGGCATCGTCTCAAAGAGCGACAACAACTCCTTTCCGACTGCCGGATCGGAACTGAGCGTCAAGGCCGTCAAGGCGGCTTCTCGCAAACCAGGATCCCGGACGCTGACAGCCAAAACCGATGTCGATCGGGGGCTGGCGCACGGGCCCAACAACCCTATCAGGTAGCGTTGATCCTGGGCCGTAGCGGCATTCGGCAACGCTGCTAGCAGAGCCTCCTCAGCCTCTGCTCGATTGCCCTTGCCGATCGAACGATAGAGCAGCGCCTCGGCGGCCTGGCGATAAGGCAGCTTCTTGTCCTTCAGGTACGTCAAAGTCAAGTCGGTCAGGTTCTTCGCTGGGCCGTCGGCCAATCGCGAGACGGCAGCTTTTTGGACGGCGCCGTCCTCGGAGTTCAGCGCCGCATGATCGGCCGGCGACAACTGTGCGAACGACCAGCCCAACAATCCAAGCGCCAAGCATATCGTTCTCATCTGGCTACCCCTTCAGGATCCACGGCGCGCGGTAAGGCCGGGTTATCATTCGATTGGCCTCGGCGTCGCCCGGAAACTCCTCTTTTATCGGATCCCACTTTAACGCTCGACCTAGCCGCAGCGCGATATTGCCCAAATGCGCGCACGAAACCGAACGATGGCCAATTTCAGCCCGGCAGATCGGTTGTCGGCGGCTGCGAATGCAGTTGAGCCAATCCGCATGATGCCCTGGGCTCAGATAAAGATGCTCCTTCAAATCCTCTCGCTTGATCTTCAGCAGCTCTGGATCGCTCGCGTTGATGTAGCCGCGACCCACGTGAATCCAGCCGTCCGAGCCTTCGAATCGCACGCCCCGCTCTGGGTTGCCGGCAATCATCTTGATGCCGTTGGCGTACTCATAGTGCGCCTCGTAGTTTACATAGGTCTCGTAGCTGCCCTTGGTCGGAAGCTCGCCCTTGATCGGTTCTACTTTGACCGGCCCGCTCGTGTCGACTCCCAATCCCCACTGCGCAATGTCAAAGTGATGCGCGCCCCAATCGGTCATCTGGCCGCCCGAATAGTCCCAAAACCACCGAAAGTTCCACAAAAACCGGTCTTTATTGAATTGCACGTAGGGCGCCGGACCTAAGTACATGTTCCAATCCAATGAAAAAGGTGGCTGTTCGTCGGGCGATCCTCCGCCTTCCGGGCCGTTCGGCAAGTTGACGCGCACTGTATGTATCTTGCCGATCTTGCCGTTGCGCACCAATTCGCACGCCTGCCGAAAGTTGCCTTCCGACCGTTGCTGGCTGCCGACCTGAAACACCCGCCCGAATCGCCTGACCGTGCTCACCAGCGCTTTGCCCTCGCCGATCGACAGCGTGAGGGGCTTTTCGCAATAGATGTCTTTGCCCGCCTCGCACGCTGCAATGCAGATTAGCGTGTGCCAATGATCCGGTGTAGAAATGACGACCGCATCGATCTTAGGATCGTCCATCAATGCGCGAAAGTCGGTATATCCCCTGCAATCCGTCGTGCCGTATCGGTCGTCCGCCGCCTTCTTCGCTTTGTCGCGATTGACGCCGTAAACATCGCACACCGCAACCACCTGAACCTCCGAATTGCCCAGAAACCCGTTCAGATGCCCCGATCCCATGCTCCCGACTCCCACGAATCCGAGCTGAATGCGCTCGTTGGCAGATGATCGGCGACCCGCTAACGCAACGGCGGCAGCAGCGCCCTTCAGAAATCCTCTTCGCGTGATCATGATGCCAAACAACTTCGCCCTTTGGGGCAGTCTCCCTGCAGGGATCGAATGGAGCGCGTCGAACCCCATGCTCAATCGGAGGTCATCTTCTCAATGCGTCTACACTTCTCAGCCTTGATCTTCTTGCTCGTTTCAATCGCTGTTTCGCAAAGCCCGATCAAGTTCGCCCGGTTTCCCGCGCCGTCGCCTGACGGTTCTCAGATTGCCTTTTCGTGGCAAGGCGATATCTGGATCGCGCCGATGACCGGGGGAGAGGCCAAACGCCTCACCGTTAACACGGCTTACGATTATGCTCCCGCATGGTCGCACGACGGCAAAATGATCGCCTTTAGCAGCAATCGCATGGGTAATGACGACGTATTCGTGCTGACCCTGGCTTCGGGCGAGCTCAGACAGCTTACTTACTATTCGGGTCGTGATCGCGTCATGAGTTGGACTTCCGACAATTCCGCCGTGCTCTTTACCTCCGAGCGAGACTGGGAGCCGTTCGGCTACACGCTCAGCCTCTACGCCGCGCCGCTCTCGGGCGGTACCCCCTATCGGGTGCACAGCGCGCCCAGCGACTATCACATGCTGTCTCCCGATGGCACAAAGGTCGCTTTCAACCGACGCGGATCGCCTTGGTGGCGCAAGCATTATCGCGGTAGCGCGGCGAGCGATCTCTATGTCGCGGATCTGAAAACGCAGATGCACCGAAAACTGACCGACTTTGACGGACAGGACGGCTTTCCTATGTGGACGCCGGACGGCCAAACGCTCTACTACCTGTCGGAACGGGACGGCACGTACAACATTTGGCGAGTGAGCGCAAACGGCGGCAGCTCGACCCAAGTTACCCGCTTCAAGGATGACGGCCCGCGCAATCCGCGGCTCTCGACCAACGGCTCGACGATGGTGTTCGAACAGGGCCTTGATCTTTGGGCGCTCAGCTTGCCGAGCGGCCAGCCTCGAAAGATCGACGTGAAAGCGTACGGCGATGTGCGCCAGGCCCAAATGGTGCACCGAACAATGACCAGCGGCGCCAATCAGTTCGCCATTGCTCCGAACGGAAAGGAGGTCGCGTTCATAGTGCGCGGCGAACTGTTCGCAACGCGCTTCCCGGCTGGCGGGACGACGAAACGCCTGACCGACACGGTGCGCGAGGAAACGGGCCTCGCTTGGAGTTCCGACAGCAAGACGATCTACTTCTCTTCCAACCGCGACGGTAACTTCGACCTCTATTCGCTAACCTCCGATAGCGAGGCCGAAGCAAGGCTTCGACGGACCGAGGCCTACCGGTTGGACCGATTGACCAGCGGCCCGGGTCACAAATGGGACCCTGTGCTTTCTCCCGATGGCAAGAGCCTGGCCTATGTGGTCGATCGAACGCGCCTGATGGTGATGGACCTGGAGACCAAGAACAGTCGGCTTGTGATCGAAGGCGCCTCGATCGACAATGTGCAATGGTCGCCCGATGGCAACTGGTTCGTCTACACGAACGACGACAACGAGTACAACACCGATGTCTATATCGTAGCCTCGGCTGGAGGCAAACCGTACAACATCAGCCAGCATCCCGACTTCGACGGCTCGCCTCACTGGAGCGCAGACGGCAGGGTCATCACCTTCGTAAGCCGACGATCTGGAGAGCAAACCAACGTGTTCATGGTTTACACGAGTAAACTCGACCATGAGAGAACGCGCGCCGACCGCGAAGAGGAAGAGGACGATAAGTTCGACGCGCCCAAGAAGCCGGACCCGCCCAAAGAGGGCGAGAAGAAACCCATTCGAGTCGACCTGGACGGCATCGAACGCCGAGTGCGCCAGGTAACTAGAATGCAGGGCTCGCAAACCTCTCCGATCGCATCGCCAGATGGCAAGAAGATCGCTTTCCGCTCGTCTCACCAAGGCGAGGACGACATCTATGTTATCGATCTCGAAGCGACGGGGCCGGAGCGGCGCGTTACGACCGGCGGCAACGCCCCATCGCAGATGGAGTGGAGCGCGGACGGCAACAACATCTACTTCATCAGCCGAGGTCGAATCTCGCGGGTAGCGGCCGGCGGCGGAACCGTTCAGGCCACTAACTTCTCGGCCGAAATGTCCACCGACCGTCAAGCCGAGAACCTCTACATCTTTGAGGCTGCTTGGGGCGTATTGGATCGGATGTTCTACGATCCAAAGTTTCACGGCTGCGACTGGGCAGCCATGAAGACCAAGTACCGCGACTACATTCTGGCCGCCGAGACGGACGACGACTATACGGCGGCTGTATACCTGATGTTGGGCGAACTGAACTCCTCTCACGTTAGCTTTCGAAAAGGCGGCGGAGGCGGACCGGGCACCGACCCAGAAGAGGTTAGCACGAGCGGAAGCTCCGGCACGATCGGCGTCGTATGGTCTAACGACCGATCCGGCGAGGGACTGCTCATCGAACGCGTGCTGCCCGACATGCCCGCGTCTCGCGAGGATGCGAACCTGAAGCCAGGCGACCGCGTGCTGAGCGTGAACGAAATCTCTGTTGACGGCAATACAAACGTGTGGAAACTGTTCGACCGAACGGTCGGCAAACGGACGCGGCTGGTTATTCGAACAGCAGCAGGCGACGAACGAACCGTCTATCTGCGCCCGGTCGCCATGACTGCGCAGCGCCAAGCGCACTATCAGGCCTGGATCGACCGCAATCGCCAGATGGTGGAACGCCTCAGCAACGGTCAACTCGGCTACCTTCACATCCGCGGCATGAATCAAGGCAGCCTGTTAGAAATGGAGCGCGAGCTTTACTCCGCCGGATATGGCAAGAAGGGATTGCTGATCGACGTTCGATACAACGGGGGCGGCAGCACGGCCGACATGGTGATGGCGATGCTGGCCGTTCGACGACACGCCTACACGGTTTCTCGAACTCGCGGCCCGGGCTACCCCCAAGATCGACTTCCACTGGCCGCCTGGACTAAGCCCGCAGGCGTGCTGTGCAACGAGCGAAGCTTCAGCAACGCCGAGGTTTTCTCCTGGGCGTTCAAGACGCTAAAGCGCGGGCCGGTCTTCGGCTGGCAGACCTTTGGCGGCGTTATCAGCACCTCTCAAACTTCGTTGATGGACGGAAGCTCCGTCGGCACGCCTTTGCGCGGATGGCACGTGGTGAACAGCCACATTAACCTGGAGAACAACGGCTGTCCGCCCGACTTTCCGGTCGAGGAGATGCCCTACGACATCGCTAACGGCCTGGACCGGCAGTTAGAAAAGGCCGTCGCCGAGATGTTGAAAGAAGTCGCCAAAGCCCCGCCCGAGTTCCCAGACCAAAAGCCCTGAGAGCGATTGGTCTCTATCCGACTCTGAACGGGAATTTTTCGAAATGTAGCACAAATTTGAGTTCGAATCCTATCCCTCCGCACCCGCAGGTGTGGAGGGTCCATACTGGAACTCTGTTCGGAACGCTTTCTGGAACGCCACCCTTCTGGGTGGCCCCTCTCCGCGTCCTTTGCGCTCTAACGCCAGCCCGGAGTCCCTCGACCTATAAGGATACAAGGGATAGGATCGCGGCGAGAGCCGGGATGCGCGGCGGGCTGGCCGGGCGAAAGGTTCCAAGGGGCCGGCGGGACGCCGGCGGTACTCTAACGGTGGTCCGGCGCTACTTCAATACCGATCTCAAGAACTGCCCGGTCCAGCTGGTCGGGTGTGCGGCGATCTCTTCAGGCGTGCCCGCAACGATGATCTGGCCGCCCGCGTCGCCGCCCTCGGGGCCCAGATCGATCACCCAATCGGCCGTCTTGATCACGTCCAAATTGTGCTCGATGACCAGCACGGTGTTGCCCGCATCGACCAGTCGGTGCAGCACGCCGAGCAGCTTGCGAATGTCCTCAAAGTGCAGCCCTGTGGTCGGTTCGTCCAGGATGTAGACCGTGCTGCCGGTGCCGCGCTTGCTCAGTTCGGTCGCCAGCTTCACCCGTTGCGCCTCGCCGCCGCTTAGGGTTGTGGCGGGCTGGCCTAGCCGAATGTAATCAAGCCCCACGTCGTTTAAGGTCTGCATCTTGCGCTGGATGGCCGGAAAGGCGGCGAAGAAGCCGACCGCCTCCTCGACCGTCATGTTGAGCACGTCGGAGATGGTTTTGCCCTTGAACTTGATTTCCAGCGTTTCGCGGCCGTATCGCGCCCCTTTGCAACTCTCGCAGGGCACGTAAACATCGGGCAGAAACTGCATCTCGATTTTAATCATCCCGTCGCCGCGGCAGGCCTCGCATCGCCCGCCTCGGACGTTGAAGCTGAAGCGACCGGGAAGATAGCCTCGGGCGCGAGCCTCGGGCACGGCTGCGAAAAGGTCGCGGATAGTGTCGAACACGCCGGTATAGGTGGCCGGATTGCTGCGCGGAGTCCGCCCGATCGGCGACTGATCGATGTCGACCACCTTGTCCACGTCGTTCAGCCCTTCGATCGCGTTGTGAACGCCCCAAGCGTGTCGCGTGCCATAAACGTGGTACATGAGGCGCGGAAAGAGCGTCTCTTGAATCAGCGTGCTTTTGCCCGATCCGCTGACGCCCGTAACGCACACAAAAAGACCAAGGGGAATCTCCGCAGTTACGTTCTTAAGGTTATTCTGTCTTGCGCCGATCAGCCGAATGCGCTTCTTGGTCGGCGGTCGTCGCAGGAGGGGGATTTCGATTTGTCGCTTTTTGGTCAGATACTGTCCAGTGAGGCTCTCTTTGGTCTTTAGTATCTTGGAGAGCGGCCCAGCGGCGACCACATGGCCGCCGTGATCCCCCGCGCCCGGCCCCAGATCGACGATGTAATCGGCCTCGCGGATCGTCTCTTCGTCGTGCTCGACCACGATGACGGTATTGCCCAGGTCGCGCAGCCGCGTGAGCGTTTGTATCAGTTTGCGATTATCGCGCTGGTGCAGACCGATGCTCGGCTCGTCCAGGATGTAAAGCACTCCCATCAATCCGCTTCCAATTTGTGTCGCTAACCGTATCCGTTGCGCCTCGCCGCCCGCCAGCGTGTTGGCCGCGCGGTCTAACGTCAGGTAGCCTAAACCAACGTCTAACAGGAATCCCAGCCGAAGTCGCGTCTCTTTGACAATTCTCTCGCCAATGGTGCGCTCCCGCTCGGTGAGTTGGGGCGTCAGGCCGCCGAACCACTCGCAAGAGGCCTCGATGCTCATGCGTGCGACCTCGGCAATGTTTCGTCCCCCTACGGTTACGGCCAAGCTTTCGTCCTTCAGGCGGCGGCCTTTGCATTTAGGGCAGGGACGGACGGCCATAAACTGTTGCAACTCGCCCCGAATGTACTCGCTCTCGGTATCGTCGTACCGTCGCTGAAGGATATTCAGAATGCCTTCGAACGCGGCGCTGACAGTGCGAGACCGACCCCACTTGTTCTTAAACTCTACAGCCACCTCGCCCTGGACGCCGTACAGCAAAACGTTGAGCTGATTGGGTTTGAGATCGACGATGGGCGTCTCGACGCTAAAACCGTATCGTTTGGCCACTCCGGCCAACATTGCAAATCGCCATTCGGTCATCTCGCCGTCGCGCTTCAAAAAGGGCGCTAGCGCCCCTTCGGCGATCGATTTAGTAGGATCGGGAATCACCAGCTCGGGATCGAACTCGGTCTTGGTGCCCAGCCCGGTGCAATCAGGGCAGGCGCCATAAGGACTGTTGAAGGAAAAGGAGCGCGGCTCTAGCTCGCCCACGTTGATGCCGCAATCGGGGCAGGCGAACTGTTCGGAGAAGAGCGTCTCCGGCCCATCCTGTTGGCTGATGGCCACCACGCCTTTGCCTAATTTCAAGCCCGTCTCGATCGCTTCGGCCAGTCGGGTTTGAATGCCGTCTTTGACGACCAACCGGTCGACGACGACCTCGATGGTGTGCTGCTTGTATCGGTCGAGAGGGATGTCGTCGGTTACTTCGCGCATCTCGCCATCGACGCGCACGCGCACGAAGCCCATCTTGTGGATGTCTTCGAAAATCTGCCGATACTCGCCCTTTCGGCCGCGAATGACCGGTCCTAACACTTGGATGCGCTCGCCTTCAGGCATCTGCATTACGCTTTCGACAATGCCATCGACGGTCTGGCGGGTAATCGGTTTGCCGCAATTGGGGCAGTGCGGTCGTCCCGCCCGAGCAAATAACAAGCGAAGATAATCGTAGACTTCTGTGATGGTACCGACCGTCGAGCGCGGATTGTGGCTGGTGGACTTTTGGTCGATAGAGACGGCTGGGGACAACCCTTCGATGTAATCCACGTCGGGCTTGTCCATGACGCCCAAGAATTGCCGAGCATAAGAGGAGAGCGATTCGACATAGCGGCGCTGACCCTCGGCATAGAGCGTATCGAACGCGAGCGTAGACTTGCCAGAGCCGGAAATGCCGGTGATCACGATCAGTTTATCGCGGGGCAGTTCAATGCGGAAGTTCTTAAGATTGTGCTCCCGCGCGCCCTGAATGACGATCTTATCTTGAGCCATGTGCGAAACAAGATTCTACCACTTTTTGCAGGTCGGGCAACAGCGCTGGCGAAGGAGTTTCGCGTGTTTACGGTAACTCAGATCGACCCATGGATTTGTGCGAGTTTGGAGGAACTGGGGCAGTTTAGGCGGTCTGACGATCGTCTGAAGGGCCTTGGCGCGAGGAATGACATCGTAACGCTCGCCTTTCTGCTGCGCACCGATCGCGCCTGTCGAGCGACGATGAGTTGCCCTCGCGGAGAACTGTGCATAGTCGGGTTCGGTCGGTCTAGAACGGGCGAGGCCGTGCCGGACGCTTTGTTCAGACAGCCGCCGAAAGTCGATGCGCCGAAGTTCTTTGCAAATTGGGCGCACCTTAAGCAACCGATGGAACTGGAGCCTGGAATGCCGGCCATGCTTTGGCTGACAGCGCCCAGTCCGTCGCCGAAGTTCGACCTGACGATCGAGAGCGGCGGAACGCGAATCAGGGTTCCGGTGGAGATCGAGACCGTTCCCATCGATCTTCCGAAAGAGAATCCGCTGAAATGCTTCCTTTGGCAGCCGGCGCCGACCGGCGTCGATTGGGCGCCCGCTTATGTCAAGACCGGCGTCAATGTCTTCAATCGAGGCCATGCGGCGGCCAAGAAGGCGGGCGCACAGTTCCTATTGTTCAATGCGCCTGATCCGGTCTTCATGCGCGAGGCAATGTCTGGCGCGAGCGAGGCCAAGGCGCAAGAGCAGCTGAAGAACATCGAAGATCAAGTTCGGGATTTGAAACTTCGGCAAGGTCAATACGCCGTCTATCTGACCGACGAGCCGCCCGAGATCGATCTGGATCGTGCGATCGAGTGGTTGCGCTGGATGCGCCGCCGTTCTACCACTCTGCCGATCTACTTGACGCTGCCTTGGGGACCAGGACCGGTCAACACAAAAATGTCGGCGGCTGGCGTACGAAGGCTGATCTCGGAACAGGTTGACTTTTATCAGCCTTATTGGCATTACTGTTGGGACGGGAGCGGCTGTTGGACAGAATTAAAGCGTTCGGGAAAGCCGCTTTGGATTTACGAGATCATCTCGAACGCTACCCGACAGAAAAACTGCGGCGTCTCTTGGTTGCGCAAGGGCTTCTATCGAGCGTACGAATATGGCGCTCAAGGCGTTGGGGTTTATGCGGCGTACGATCCTCGCGGCAACGCATGGGAAGATGCGCCAGACAGAACCGGCTATTGGCTGCACTACTCGGATGGCGATTTGGTCTCGTCAAGGGCGTTGGAAGCGTTTCGACAGGGCGTTCAGGACTTCAAACTGATTTCGGTATTGAAGGGCAGGGCGCCCAAGCGTTGGCTAGACGAGCAAGTTAACGCGGCGATTGCGGCCAAAACCGGGGAGGAGATGGCCAAAGTTAGAGAGACGCTGTTAAGATTTAGAAGTTAAATTGTTTCTGGTAACGATTCCGCAGCCAGATGGCGATCGCGTTCATAGTCAGCAGCAAGGCGAGCAACACGATCACGGCGGCGGCGCTGTTCTCGTGGAAGGCCTTTTGGGGCCTCGAGACCCAATCGAACACCTGTATGGGCAGCGCTGTGAACTCTGCAAAGAGATTGTTGGGCAGTTGGGTTACCATAGCGAAGGCGCCGATGGTGATAATGGGCGCGGTCTCGCCAATAACGCGAGAGAGGGCGAGGATCACGCCGGTCAGCATCGATGGAAAGGCGATTGGTAACGTCTGTCGTTGAACCGTCTGCCATTGCGTGGCGCCCAAGGCGAGCGATCCTTCGCGAATGCTGCGCGGCACGGAGCGCAGAGATTCCCGGCTGGCGGTGATGATGACAGGCAGGGCAAGCAGGGAGAGCGTGCAGGCGCCGGCCAAAAGACTGCGCTCCATTTGTAAGAATCGTACGAAGACCTGCAGGCCGAGCAAGCCGTAGATGATAGACGGCACGCCCGCCAGGTTGCTGATATTGATCTCGATGAAACTGGAGACGGCGTTGCGCTTGCCGAACTCCTCCAAATAGATAGCGGCGCCGATACCGATCGGGATCGAGATGATGGCCGTTAGGATCATCAGATAGAAGCTTCCGATCAATGCGGGCAAGATGCCTGCGTTTGCCGCTCGTCGCGAGGGGTAAGACGTTAGGAAATCCCAACCCAGCCTCGATGCGCCGTCCAGAAGCGTCTTGGCCAGCAGCGTAACCAGCACGCCCAGCGCGAACAGCACGACAAGGGCGGCAATGAACTGAAACAGCCGTTCGTTGCGCGATTGCCGATCTCGCCAGCCTCGCGGCGTCTCCAAAGGCTGCGGGTTCACAACCGCGCCTCCTTGTATCGTTTGCGGATGAAGTGGCTGACCAGGTTGAGGGCGAGCGTGAAGACGAAAAGTAACAAGCCGACTGCAAAGATGGTCTGATAGCCGAGCGAGTTGTGCGGCACGTCGCCCTGAGAGACCTGCACAATATAGGCCGTCATCGTTTGCACGGCGCCGCGCGGATCGGCGGTGAATGCGGGCTGTTGCCCAGCGGCCAAAGCGACGATCATCGTCTCGCCGATAGCGCGGGAGATGCCCAGCAAAAACGAAGCGGAAATGCCCGACATGGCGGCCGGCACCACCACGCCCCACACCGTCTGAAACCGGTTAGCGCCCAAGGCCATCGATCCATGTCGCAAGGCAGGCGGCACGGCGTAAAGCGCGTCCTCGCTCAACGAGGCCACGGTCGGAATGATCATGATGCCCATCACAATGCCCGGGCTGAGGGCATTGAACTGTTGCAGTCCCGGTACGAACGATTGAAGCAACGGGGTAACAAAGATCAGCGCAAAGTAGCCGTACACGACCGTTGGGATTCCGGCCAGGATCTCCATAATCGGCTTGATGCGCCTTCTATGTTCCGGCCTTGCAAACTCGCTCAGGTAAACCGCGGTGATCAAGCCTAATGGCAGGGCAACCACCATGGCGACGGCGGTCGTAAGCAGCGTTCCGCACACCAGCGGCAAGACGCCGAACTGTTTGTTGGCAAATAGGGGCGTCCAGTTGCGACCTGTCAAAAACTCAAACGGCGATACGGACTTAAAGAACGCAGCGCTTTCGGAAACGAGCGTCGCAACGATTCCAAGCGTGGTCAGCACGCTGACCGAAGCGCACAGCATGAGAAAGAGTTGGACGAGCGCCTCGCCCCATGTCCTGCGCTTTTTAGCAAATCGACCGGCAGGACCAATCGAGTCGGCGGTCGCAGACGGCGTCAACCTGGCTTACTCCTTTTCTGCCTTGTAAAGGTCCGTCAGTTTGACCCCGACTTGAGATCCGTGCTCGCCAAAGACCGAGCCGAGAGTCTTCTTGCCCCACCGCTCCTTGGCCATGTCATAGATTTCGTTCGGCAGCGGTACATAGCCCGCTTCCGTGGTCAATTCAGCGATGTTAGCGAATAGAAAGTCGATAAACGCCTTTACCTCTGGTCGGTCGGCGGCCGCTTTGTTGACATAGATGAACAGAGGTCGGGCGAGCGGTTGATAGGAACTGTCGATCACGCTCTCCGCGGTCGGCTCGACCGCTACGGTCGAGCCGCCTGTGTCGTTGATGATCTTGACGGCCTTCAGGCGGTCGCGATTCTCTTCCAAGTAATGGACGCCAAAATATCCAAGGGCGTACTTAGAACCCGCGACGCCTGTAACCAGCGTGTTGTCGTCCTCGCTGGCCGTGTAATCGGGGCGGCTGGCGCCTTCCTCGCCCACAATCGCGCTGGTGAAGTAATCGAACGTGCCCGAGTCGGTGCCCGCGCCATAGAGCTGGATCGGCTCATCCGGCCATCCCGCTCGGATTTGCGACCAACGAGTTACTTTCTTCTCAGCGGCCGGCTCCCAGAGCTTCTTGAGCTCGGAAACGGTCATCTCGCTGCACCAATCGTTTTCTGGATGCACGACCACGGCGAGCGCATCGTAAGCGACGGGCAGTTCGATGTACTCAACGCCGTTCTTGGCGCAATCCTCAGCTTCAGACGCTTTGATGGGTCGAGAGGCGTTGGAAATGTCGATTTCTGCGCGGGAAAACTTCTTGAACCCGCCGCCCGTGCCGGATCGACCGAGCGCAAGGTTGTACTGCGGGTTCTCTTTCTTAAACTCTTCGACGACGGCCTCCAGAATCGGCAACACGGTGCTCGATCCATCGATCTTGATGGTTGCTCCAACCGCTTTTGTCGAATCGTTTTTACTGCATCCGGCCAAAAGCAAGACGACCAAAAGGCTTACTGCAAGCGTATTCTTCATAACCACCCCTGTCTTAGATTCTGAAGTGCGGAATGTTAACGGATTGTTAAGAGGGGCGTTTCCTAGAGGGTCTGGCATCGGGAACTTCTGCGCTTGCAATAGCGTCCTTAGAATCAAGCTGGCATCATCGCGGCTAACAACACAGCAAACGGAGGCGTGCCATGCTTCATCGCTGTCTGCATCGTCTCTCGTGTT
>JABWCR010000028.1 GCA_013359125.1 Armatimonadota bacterium
CCCAAAATCGCTCGGGAGGGCGAGCGGCCCCGCGAGCCGAAACACCGTGCCAGGCGGAAGGTTCCAAATCGCTCGGGAGGGCGAGCGGCCCCGCGAGCCAAAGAGCCTGATCCCTCAAGCCCCCCTCCGCTCAGAAACAAAAGGAGGGGGACTCACTCAAACCGTCTTAGCAACCGTTGCCGAAGTTCTCCAGCAAGATCGCCAGATCGGTGTCGTCCACGATGCCGTCGCCGTTAAGGTCGGATGAGCCGCCAGCGGTCGAACCAAAGACGGTCAACAGCCGGGCTAAGTCCGCATCGTCCACACAGCCGTTGCCGTCGATATCGCCCAGAGGATTGAACGGCAATCGCATCCGCCACATACCGCGGCCCCAGGTCGCTGCGTTCAGATACCCGGTGCCCGCAACGAGCTTCAGGTCGTTCACCTGCACGTTGGGCAGTCCAAACGGCCGAGTGCCGTTGTACCAGGTCGCTCCACCATTGCGCGTATAGAATACGCCGACATCGGTACCGACATAGAGCCGACCCGTGTTGCCCGGCTCAACTTGTACGGTATTTGCAGGCACGTCGGGCAGTCCGGTCAGTCCAGATCCGCTGACATCGACCCAAACGCGCGTAACGGCTGCCGTGTTATCGCATCGCCAAACATGGCCGGTACCGGTACCGGAAACCGTTACCCATATGCGGGTTGGCGTCGTCGGGTCGACCACAACGCAGGTGATCGCACGGTTGGGCAAACTGGGCGATCCGGTATTGATCTGCGTCCAGTTGGTGCCCGCGTTCGATGTCATCCACAGTTCGCCCTGGTTGCTGCCGGTATAGATGTAGTTGCCGTTGCTGGGCGAGATACCAATGAAGTTGACATAGCCGCTGACAGACAACTCTTGGCTTCCTAATCGCGCCGTCCACGATTGAGAGGTTTCGCTCCAGCGCCACAGGTAGTTCGACCCGGCATAGAGCAAGTTCGGGTTGGTGTAGCTCAGTTGGATCGGCGCGATAAAGCCTCGACGGTCGCTACCGAAACTAGGCGTGATCGTGTTGCTGCTGGACCAATCGTTGGCCGTGCGATAGATGTTTAGATTCTGAGAGGTGGCGTACTGAATGTTCGGATTGCTCGGGTTGATCATGCAGAAGCCGCCGTCGCCG
Organism: Armatimonadota bacterium; assembly: GCA_013359125.1. Taxonomy (NCBI): domain Bacteria; kingdom Bacillati; phylum Armatimonadota; species Armatimonadota bacterium. Next base: position 1,146 of record JABWCR010000028.1, read on the forward strand.
CCGCCCACATTGCGCCAAACGTCCAGATTGCCCGAACACTGTGGCGTGGCGTTATCCTGCGTGCCGCCCAAGAGCCGGTTCGGGTCGGTCGGATGGAACGCAGATTTGTAGAACTGGGTGATGCCCAAGCGACGATTGTTGGTCGTGTTGAAGTTCCACAGGTTTGATCCGGAGTTCCAGTTAAAGGGGAATATTCCGCCGTCGTTGCCGACCAGCGCCTCGCTGGGGTTGGACCGATTGATCGCGATGGCGTGATGATCGTTGTGGGTGAGCGCCGAGTTCGTGTAGGTCTGCCCCAGCGATTGCCATGTCGCGCCGCCGTCCGGCGACTGGACGATATCGATCAAACCGACATAGATCACGTCGGTGGTCGATCCGTCGTTGCGATTTCCCACGTCCAAGAACATGTCGTAGGTGTGCTGGCTCCAGTTGTAGTTATTGCTCCCGTTCGGGAAGCCTGCAACGATGCTGGTCCAGTTGACTCCGGCATCCGTGCTGCGCCAGATGTTGCGGTTCACGCCCGAGATGATGTAGACGTTGTTATGGTTGTTGGGCGACGCCGCCACTCGCACCGAAGATTGGAACGCCGAGCTCATCGGCGTCGTCAGTTTGGTCCAAGTCGCGCCGTCGTCTGAAGATCGCCAGATCTCGCCACCGTTCGAATGCCCGCTGACGTAGAAGTATCGCTTGTTGTTGCTGGGATTGATTCTTGAATAGGAAATGTGGCTCCAAACGGCGCTGGTCGCAATCACCATCTGCCACGTGTCGCCGCCGTCGGTCGACCGGTAGACGTTTCCATTAGTGCTCGTTCTGCGCCCGACCGTCGCTAAGATGATGTTCGGCTGCTCGGGATGGATGAGCACCTTGCTGACCGACCGCCCAGCCGACTCGGCAACGAGGTGAGCCGTCCAAGTCTGGCCGCCGTCCATAGAACGCAGAATGCCCTGGCCATATCCGCCGCCGCCAGGAAAGTCGCCCGTGCCGACATAAATCGTGTTGTGGTTGATCGGGTGGATCGCTACGCTGCTTGTTCTCATGTAAGTCCAGTCGTCGCTCATCGGCGTCCAATCGGCTCCAAAGTTCTCGGTCTTCCACAATCCGCCCACGCCAGAAGTCAAGAAGTAGCGGCCCAGTCCGCCCGGATGATAAGCGACCGAGCTTATTCGACCAATGATGTTGCCCTGGCCGTAATAGATTCGATAAGGCACCGGTAAATTGCGCGGCCCGAAATACTCCCATTGGGCCGCCATGATGCCGGCTTCCGTCGGCATGGCGTCGCGATGCAAAGCGCCTTGTTCGATCGCCTTCCAATCGACCTCGTCGTAAGGAAAGGCGCGCTGCTCGATGTAGTAAAGCCACGAAGCCATATATCCAGGACGAAAAGTGCGGCCTTCTTCCTTGGCCTTTTTGTGGTTCTCGGCAAAATAGGCCTTTAGCCTGTGCACGGAGTCGTAAATGCCATAGAAGTTCTGGCCAAATCCGGATACGAACAGACCAGCCAGAAGTGCGATTGCGGTCAAGCGAACTGTGGTTCTCATTGAGGAGCCTCCTGTTTCTACGGGTAACATTCGACGCAATGGCGCAAGATTCCTATCTTGATTCTCGGCCTGGCGGTCTTTTCCGTCTACTGCCCAGTCAACGAATTGCCGCAATTACCGGCAATGATGCTTGGCGTTTCCTTCAGGGACAGGTAACTCAAGACGTGTTAGGCATGGCGCCGGGCGAGGGCCGGGCGACGGCCTTCTGCGATCCGACCGGCCATGTATTGGGAGAAGGCTACGTGCTGAGCGACGGCGATTCGGCGCTCGTCTGTGCGAGCGATCTCGCTATCTTCGAGAGGTTGGACGGTCTCCTCTTTATGGACGACGCCGCGATCAACATACTCAACCTGACATGCACGGCCATCGTTCGCGATGCGGATCCCGAGGGCCGGTGGACGCGGAACAAAGACGAAATCGTGGTTTCGTATGATCGGACGGGCTTTGGCGGGGTTGACGTCTGGTCGCATGGTGTCCAATCCAATGGGGGATTGGACGAGAGCGGTTGGCGCGCGCTTCGATATGAGCGCGGAATGCCCGAGTACGGCATCGACGTTACAGCGAAAACGATCGCGAACGAGGCGGGCGAGCGATACATGAACCGGCGCGCATCGCTGACCAAAGGCTGTTACGTCGGTCAAGAGGTGTTGATGCGAATCTATTCGCGCGGGAGAACGCAGAGAGAATTGGCGCATATTGCCATCGAAGGAAGAGAACTACCGCCAGACGGCGCGCCGATCGCCTCGCGCGATCGCGATGACGCGGGATGGATCACCGGATGCGCTTTGACGCCGCTGGGCGCCCGCGGCATGGGCTACGTTCGACGCGACTACTGGGACGGCGCCGAATTGACCGCTATCTGGGGCAACAGTTCCTGCAAAGTCTCGATAATCTCCTCGGGCTGAATCTCTCTCAGGGCTTTTCCCGCATCGGAATGCGTCAGCTTTCGGTCCGAAGGTCGATAGATCGTGCGATGGATTTCCGTCCGATAGCCCCAGCGATGGCCGGTGTTAGGATTGTGAACGCTGACGCTGGGAACCCCGAGCGAGACTGCGATGTGCCGCAGGCCCGTATCGCTGCTGAGCCAGAGACCGCACTGAGCGATTTTGGCCATCGCTTCGCGCAATGTGGTCTTTCCAACCAGATTGAGAACCTCTCCCTTGTACTCGGACAAAAACTTCTCAGCATACTCGGCCTCGTTTTGAACGCCAAAGATCGCAATCTGCCACCCGGCTTTCGATAGAAAGCGAGCGACCGGCGCCCACCGTTCCGGCGGCCACAACCGCCGGTCGGGATCGTTCGCGCCTGGCTGGATGCCGACCCATCTGCCAGACGGAAGCCGATTAGCCTGCCTCTCCTCTTTGCTAAGCCACAATTCTGGGAGCAGATTCTTGGGTGTTGCGCCCAAGACCTCGGTCAGTTTGCACAGGCTCTCGATCTCGGTGAGCGATGGGTCTTGGCTGACGGGATGGGTCAGCAATAGCGCTCTGCTTTCGGCGCGATGACCGATTCTGATCGGTATTCTCGCCCTCCACACGGTCCATGCAGAATTGACCGAACGATCGAACACAACCGCGGCGTCAAATCCCTGATCGCGCAGGAATCTGTGATCTTCCTTGGGCTGTCGCTCAATAAGTTCGGCAATCCAGGGGCAGCCCTGCATCGCCTCGATAGCGGCCCTGCCGGACATAAGCGTCAACCGGGCCTCGGGATGGGCCTGGCGCAGCGCTCGAATAGCGGGCGTCGCCGCAACCGTGTCGCCCATAAAGCGTCGCTTAGTAACCAGCAGGATCTTTCGCAACTTTCGCCAACCTCAGTTCTACCAACTTGAAGACTTCGTCGACTGCGATCTCAGACAGGCCGTCTGGCCGGTAAATAGCCCATTCGCGCTGACCATAAGGGCCCGTTCGATCCGGATCGGTAGGGCCAAAAAGGGATACGCAAGCGGCGCCCACTGCAGACGCAATGTGCGCGCTGCCCGTATCGCCGCAGACATGAAGAGCGCTCCTCTGGATAACCCTTGCCAATTGCTTAAGCGTCGTCTGCGCGATGGTCGAGCGAAAAGCCTCCTTCTTGAAGCCCTTTGCGCGCTCGCCCAACTCTACATCGCCTGGGCCGCCCACAAAGAGCGTCTGCAGACCCAGATCGCGCTCAATTCGGTCCGAAAGCTCGGCGAAACGCTCCACGGGCCATCGTTTCCACTCGCGACCCGCCGAAGGATTGAGACTGACAAACTCCCGGTCGATCCCGACGTTAGCCAGCAGCGCGTCCGCCTTCGCTGTATCGTCGGGCGAGATTTGGATCGGAAACTCGACCGGATCGACCGTCGCCCCCAAAAACCGTGGCACATCCAGATACTGGTCCACCACGTGGACGCTTTCCGGTCGCCTCTCTACGCGCTTCATCAAAAAGCGCGAGCCCTCTCGAAGCCGATTGTATCCATATCGCCGCTTGGCGCCGCATCCGACCGTCCAAACAGCCGCCTTCAACAATCCCTGAAGATCGATCGCCAGGTCGTACCGATTGGCTCGAAGCTGCTTGGCGATCGTCCAACCTTCGCGCCATGTCGAGATCGAATAGCGCTTTGGCTTCCACTTCCTTCGCGGCAAGATGTAAAGATTGTCCAGACAGGGGTTGTCGATCAGCATGTCGGCGCTCATGTCCTCCACGATCCAATCAAGGACGATATGCGGAAACGATCGTTTTATGGCCGCTGAAACAGGCAGCGCGTGCACCACATCCCCGATCGAACTGAGCTTAACGATAAGAACTCGCCGACACTCGGCCAACATGGGCTACAGCGCCATGGGCATCACGATGCAAAGGTAGTTCTCGTCCTCTGCGGGCTTTAGCACCAATGGTCGAAGCGGATCGGTCAGTTCGATGTACAGATTGTCCCCGCCCATCGCATCGATCGCGTCCAGCAGATACTTGACGTTGCAGGCCAGCTGCACCGTATCGCCCTCGGCGACAACCCCGATCTCTTCGCGACCTTCGCCATATTGCTCGTGTCGGGCCGTGATGATCAGAGAATCGTTGCCGTCAGAACTTTTGCCCATTTCGAACGATACCTTGCCGGCCGCCGGCACGGCCAACGGCTGGAGCGTGCGCAGCGCTGGCTTCAGTTCCGAAACGTGAATCTGCCACCGTCGCGTAAACTCGGTGGGGATGACGCGCTGATAGTTGGGATAGGGGCTGGTGATGGTAGAGCCTACGATCGTTGCGAGCGGCGTTTCGTACTTCACTCGGTTGCCCGCAATGTAAAAATCCAGTTCCTCGCTCTCGGCCACGCGCGAAACGGCCTGGGCGGCCTTCAGCGGCACGATCGTTTCGATCATGTCGGCCATGCCTTGCGAAGGCAGCGCAGCCTCGACCTTTGCTAAGCGATGGGTATCGGTGGCGACCATTCGCAACGTCGATCCGTCCCACTCGGTTTTGACCCCGCGCATCGACTGGCGGGCCTCGTCCTTTGCAACGGCGAACGCGACCTTCTCCACAAGCTCGATATACTGCTTGGTGGGCAGGGTGATCTTGGCAGGGTCTTCAATCTCTGGCAGATCGGGAAATTCTAATGCAGAGAGGCTGAGGAGATTGTATTCGGAACCGGGCGCTGTAACCTTCACAGAGCCATTGGCCGCAGTTTGCACTTCAACGTCGCCGCGATTCCTGAGAGATTTGAGCACATTGAGGAAGAGATCGCCCGGCACCGTTGCCGAACCGGTGTCCTTGACCAAGGCCGGCAGTCTGCGCTCGACCCAGATTTCAAGATCGCTGGCGACCAAGCGGATGCTGTCGGCCTTTGCCTCGATCAGCAAATTGGTCAAAATGGGCAACGGGGTCTTTTCCGAAGTAACCGGCGCGACCTGTTCGGCCGCCTTAGCGAGCTCTTCGGTTGGGCAAACGAAATGCATCTCCTCTCCTCCAGACTGTCAAAAGAATTGGTACAATAGCGAGCGCGCAAGGGAAGCTTGGCGCTTTCGACTTGGGCCGCCGCCCCAAAGAGTATACCGGGAGCAGCGGCCTTAGATCATCGCTTCGACTACTTGCCGCCGAACTTCTTGTACATCTCCTCGTTGACGAACTTGAAAAGCTTCTGGCCGTCGTGGGTCGCGGTCAAGGCATAGCGCACTTGTTTCGCGCCCGACTTGGTCTTCCGCTCGTACTTCTGGGTCTTTACCTCTTTGTCGTCCACGTTCACTTTCTGACGCGCTTTTACGTTGTAAAACTCCATCGTTTCCCTCCTTGGGGTTTTTAGGCTCAACGCCCCATTCGGACTAACTATACGCTATGCCTTCCGCGATTCCTTCTGGGCCGTCAAAACTTCTCTTCGACGCGCTCTCACAGGAACCTTCCTTCTGGGCTCGAACGTATAACGACTTAATCGATGCTATTACAGGCGGCGGGGATCTTATGGTGGGCTGTGCCCGTTTGCGCCGCGCTTATTGCGCTCTATTTGCTTAAGATGCGGCGCAGCGACGCAACCGTGCCCGCGCTCTTCCTTTGGCCGCAGATCATGACCGATGTGCGCGCCAACGCGCTGTTTCAAAAACTCCGACCGAACCTTTTGCTCTTCCTCCAGCTGCTTTTTCTGTGCCTGCTGATTTTTGCGCTGGCTCGGCCATCCGCCAAAAGTTCCGCACCGATAGGATCCGCCACGGCTATCGTCATCGACGCCTCCGCAAGCATGAAGGCCAAGGATGCCGCCCCATCCCGCTTCGATGCTGCTAAGAACCGGGCCCTTGCCCTGGTCGGCGCGATGTCGCCGACCGACCAGATAGCCGTCATCTCGGCCGGAGCAGAAGCAAAGTCCGCCGCCTCGCTCACATCGGACAAGAAGCGCCTTCAAGACGCGATTCGCTCATTAACCCCCCAAGACGCGGCGTCCGACATGGGCGAAGCCTTGCGACTGGCCTCGGCGCTGGTCGGCCAGCGCGACGGCTCCAAAATCCTGCTGCTGTCCGATGGCGCATTTCAAGAAGTTGCTAACTTCTCCCCTGGCAAAGCCGCCGTTACTTTTGAGTCGTTTGGATCGACCGGCGAGAACGTTGGCATCGTCGCCCTCGACTCCAGCGAGACGGCGACAGGCGTGCGAAGCTTCGCTTCCATCAAGAACTTCGGCGCCAAGCCCGCCGAGATTCGGCTTGGCATTTACGCCGATGGCTCGCTGATCGATGCCAAGGACTTTACCGTCCAGCCCGGTCGGTCGGTCGGACACGAATGGTCTGCTCCCAAACGGGCCGAATGGATCGAAGCGAGAATCGAGACCGACGACGCCTTAGAGTCCGACAACCGAGCCTACTGGTACGCGGGCGGCGGCCGCAAGACCCAGGTTCTGCTGATCGGAGCGGGCAACTTCTTCCTCGAACGCGCTCTGAGCCTCGAACCGACCATCGACCTCGACAAAGCCTCCACCGTGCCCGAAACCGCTCGCAAAGAAGCCCGCTACGACATCGCGATCTTTGACGGCGTCCAGCCACAGCCGGTCAATGCCAAGGGCATCTGGATGATCGGCGGCCAACCGCACGAAATGGCACAATTGTCGGGCGAGTTGAAAGAACCCAGCCTATCGACATCGGCCCGCAACCACCCCATAATGCGCCATGCCGAATTGGGCGCCGCTTACATCGAGAAAGCCGTTAGAGCAACCGCCGCCGACTGGGCAACGCCCCTCGCAGAGTCCGGAGACGCAGCCCTCATCATTGCGGGCGAAAGATCGGGCCAAAGGCGCTTGTGGATGGCTTGGGACATCATGCAAAGCGATGTCGCCTTACAGCCCGGCTTTCCTATCTTCGCCGCTAACGCCGCGCGATGGCTGGCGGGCGAAACGCGCGAGAACAGGGGCTTTGCCGCACGAACGGGACAGCCTATCCGAATCTCCCATCCCTCCAACAACGGGCGCTTTCAACTTCAACTTCCAAATGGTTCAATCGCTCAGCTCACGGGCGGCGAGAACGGCGTCAGTTTGCGCGAAGCCGTCTATGCGGGTCAATACCGTCTGAGAGGCGAAGCGCTCGACCTGATATTTGCTTTGAGCCTGCTGAACCAGCAAGAATCGAACATCCAGCCGCAGAAGCAAACCCTGCTGGGCGGCAAAACGACCGTCGCCAGCGGTCGCGCGCTTGCCCTAAAGGAGCTGTGGCTATACTTCGCTTTCCTCGCTCTCATGCTTTTGGCCGTCGAATGGCTCGTATTTATCAGGCGGAGCTGATGCGTTGAGGTTCGCCAATCCGGAATATTTGCTGCTCATCCCGGTCGCCGTCGCATTCGTCCTCATGTCTGGGCGGCGCTATCTGGGCGTCAACCGATTGCGCAAACGCATTGCCATGGCCTTCCGGCTTATTGTCGCAACGCTCCTCATCTTTGCTATTGCCGGATGGCAAAGCGTCGGCCAAAACAAAGGCGTCTGCACGATTTTCCTGCTCGACATGAGCGACAGCGTTCCAGAGGATGCGCGAAGACAAGCCGAAGAGTACATAAGCCAGGCCGCCAAGCATTTGGGCGACAACGATAAGATCGGCATCGTGGCCTTTGGCGAAGAGCCGCTGGTTGACACGACGCCGGCCAACGTCCGACAAGTTGGAAGGCTGTTGTCGGCGCCCGGAAAGCAAGGCACCGACATCGCTGCGGCGGCCAGATTGGCGATGGCGCTCTTCCCCGACGGCCACGGCCGTCGAATCGCCCTGCTTTCGGACGGAAACGAAACGAACGGGGACGCCGCGGCAAGCTCTTTGACAGCCGCCGCAGAACAGGTGGAAATCGACACGATCCAACTGGCCTCGGCAAAACCTAAAAAGGACGCGCTCATCGCCGAGGCGATCGCGCCCAGTGAGGTCAAGATCGGCGAGCCGTTCAATCTGCGCGTCAACGTCGACTCGTCCGACCAAACGACCGGCATTCTGCGCGTAGACCTGGACGGCCGCACGATTAGCGAGGCGAAAGTCTCCCTCTCTCCTGGCAAAAACAACCTGATTGTTCCCATCCAGACCGAACGCCCCGGGTTCTTTCGCTATCGAGCGACCCTTGAAATCGATAGCGACGGCGACCCGCGCAACAACGTCGGACGCGCTTTCGTGGCGGTCCGAGGCAAACCGACCGTGCTGGTGGCTTCCGGGACGAACTCAAACGCGCTCGTCTCGTCGCTTCGCCAGCACGATATCGATGTGGAAAGCGCGCCCTTGGGCGCCTTTCCCTCGCGACCGACCGACCTGCAGCGCTACGATCTGGTCGTGCTGAACGACTACCCGGCCGACGGGCTTAGCGCGGCTCAGATGCTCATGCTTCAAGCCGCGGTCCGAGACAGCGGCACAGGTTTCGCCATGATCGGCGGCGAACGCTCGTTCCTATCAGGCGGCTACTACGAAACGCCCATCGCCGAGATGCTCCCGGTCGATCTCAACGTCCGCCAGCGCAAGACCTTCCCCGCCGCGACGGTGGTCATCGCCATCGACATCTCCGGATCGATGGCGATGGTCGAGGGCGGCTATCAAAAGGTGCAGTTGGCCGGACACGCCGCCATGCAAACGCTGAAGCTGCTGAGGCCCGACGATCGATTTGGCGTGATCGTCAGCGGCACCGGAGTCGACTGGCTAACGCCTATCCAAGAGGCCGCCAAGCGACAAGAAGCGATGGACAAAATCTCTCGTATTTACGCAGGCGGCGGCGGAATCTATGTGCGTCCGAGTTTGGAGTACGCCTACCGCGCTCTGACTGCCGAGAAGACGCGCACTCGCCATCTGATCGTACTGGCCGACGGAAACGACGCGGACGAGCAGCAGGGTTGCATCCCTTTGGCCGCTTCGCTTGCCTCGCGCGGCGTTACGCTTTCAGTCGTCTCGTTAGGTCAAGGCAAGGACGCGCCCTTCCTTCAACAATTGGCCGCTGCAGGCAAAGGCAACTTCTTCCTTGCTCAACGCGCCAGCGATCTGCCAAAACTCTTTACGGCGGACGTTGCGCTGATGACACGATCGGCGATCGAGGAAGGCGCGTTCTTACCCAAAGTTACATCGGACGAGCTTCTTCGCGGCATCGATTGGAGCAGCGCTCCGCCGCTCTTGGCCTACAATCTCGTCTCGGACCGTCCATTGGCGCGCACTCTGATGCGAACCCATAAGGACGACCCTCTCTTTGCCATCTGGCGATACGGGCTCGGCTCGTCCATCGCCTTCGCATCCGATTCTGGCCCGCGCTGGGCGCAACGGTGGCTCGGCTGGAACGGGTACGGCGCATTTTGGTCGCAGACCCTGCGCGGCGCGCTCAGACAGCGCGGCAAAACCGACCATACCATCCTAGTCCGACGCGAAGGCAGCCGCGCCATCGTCGAGATGCAGGCCTTTGACGCTTTGGGCAATCCGATCAACTTCTTGTCCCCAAACGTTCGCGCCTCCAGACCGGATGGCAGCAGCCTTGACCTCAAGCTGAACCAAACCGCGCCGGGCAAGTACGAAGCGGAGATGGAAGCCAAACAAATCGGCGACTACCTGTTGACCTATGTCGAGCAATCCTCCGCGGGCGAACCTCTGACGACCACGACCGCCTTTGCCGTGCCCTACCCGCCCGAATATCGGTTTGCACGGCCCGACGAGCCCCTGATGCGAAGAATTGCCGAGTTATCGGGCGGGAGGGCAAATCCCAGGCCGGAAGAGCTCTTTAGACCGGTCAGGCAGACCGGCACATCGGTCAAAGACTTGTGGCCGCTCTGCCTCTGGCTGGCAACTGGGCTCTTCCTGATCGATGTCGCCATTCGCCGCGTCGGCCTGCCGGTCGCCTTGTTTCGAGAAGCCGCGCAGGCTATTCGCGCCCGGCTTCGCCGCCAGCCCAGAATCAGAACTGAGCCGGTCGGTACAACTGGCAAACTTCTGACGGTAAAATCCAGGACGACAAAGACCGAGCCGCCGCCACAGATCAAGGTCGAAACGCCGTCGAAATCTCCTGTCCCTCCACCCCCGGAACCCAGCGGAGACACGATGTCCGAACTGCTGAAGAAGAAACGCGAGCGAAAGGGAAGCTAACGGCAAGAATCGACAAACGCCTTGAACAACCGTTTGGTGTGCTCGGCTTCGGGCGTCTTCTCTGGATGCCACTGAACGCCGACGAAGAAAGGCAGCTTCGGATCCTCGAACGCCTCGACAACGCCATCGTCCGACTCGGCGGTAACCACCAGTCCCCGCCCCATTCGATTGGCACACTGATGGTGCGAGCTTGCGCTCTCGATCTCCGTCTCTCGGATGATCTCCTGCAACCGCCCCTTTGGCAGAATCCTAACGGAGTGCGGCACGAAGGTCCCGGACCGAGCGTGAGTAATGTCGCTCCCAAACTTTAGCGGCAAGTGCTGAATCAAGTCGCCGCCGCGGTGCACATTGATCAGTTGCGAGCCATAACAGATCCCCATCACCGGAAGCCTGCCGTCCGCAGCCGTCAGCATCGCCTTATCGAACTGGTACCGTTCGTGCGCGACCAGATTTGTTTCCGGCGCTTTGTCTTGCCCGTATTCCTTAGGATCGATATCCGGCCCGCCCGGAATCAATAGACCGTCGATCATCGAAAGCAACTGGGCGATTTGCTTCTGAGGCGCTAAGATCAGCGCAACCCCGCCAGCCTCCTCTACGCATCGCACATAGCCATGATCCAACTGCACCATCGGGCCGTTCTCGGCGTCCTTCCAAGAAGCCGTAATGCCAATAACGGGCATCTTCATCAATACTTCTTGACCTCGGGATCGATCGTATCGGCCCATCCGTTCATGCCGGTCGCCAAATTATAAACCTGCTTAAATCCTTGGTCCAATAGATAGTCCGTAACCTTTGCGCTTCGATTCCCCGTGCGGCAGATCACGACGATCTCAGCGTCCGCGTCCAATTCGTCCATCCGATACGGCACGTCCTCCATCGGAATGTGCACAATGCCGGGCAATTGGCTGATCTGAAGCTCGTGCGGCTCGCGAATGTCCAACAGCACTAAACGGTCTCCGCGGTCCATCCGGTCCTTTAGCGTTTGTGGGTCGATCTCGTTCAAATTTGGCTCCTCGGGGAATATACCGCAGAACTGCTCGTAATCGATCAACTCCTTCACCGTCGGATTGTCGCCGCACGCCGGACAATCGGGATCGCGCCGAATCTTCATCTCGCGCCATCGCATTTCCAAAGCGTCGAACAGCAACAGCCTTCCGACCAAACTTTCGCCCTTGCCCAAAATCAATTTGATCGCCTCGGTTGCCTGCACCAGCCCGATAATGCCCGGCAATACGCCCAAGACGCCGCCCTCCGCGCAACTGGGCACTAATCCGGGCGGCGGCGGCTCGGGATAGAGACAACGGTAGCACGGTCCACCGGGAGCGCCGAACACGCTGGCCTGGCCGTCGAACCGAAAGATGCTGCCGTAACAGTTCGGCTTTCCCGCCAGCACGCAGGCGTCGTTCACCAAATAGCGCGTTGGAAAATTGTCCGCCCCGTCCAGCACAATGTCGAACTGCGAGACGATCTCCAGCGCGTTCTTTGAGGTCAGTCGCTCGGCGAACGGCACGACCTGCACATTTGGATTAATGGCCGTTATCTTCTCCGCAGCCGATTCGATCTTGGAGCGCCCCTCGTCGGTTGTAAAATGGATCACCTGGCGATGGAGGTTGGAGGCGTCCACTGCGTCAAAATCGACAATGCCCAGCGAGCCGACGCCCGCTGCAGCCAGATAGAGCGCCGAGGGCGAGCCAAGACCGCCCATGCCGACCAGCAAAACCTTGGCCGCCTTGAGCTTCAATTGTCCTTCCATGCCCACTTCGGGCAGGATGATATGGCGGCTGTAGCGCTGCGCCTCCTCCGGGGTGAGGGCTGTGGCGATCACTCTCTACCTCAACACGCCTTGCCGCTTGGCTTCGTCCCGGATCGCGTCTAAATCCGAATCCTGATTGGCATGGCTCATCATCGTTGGATCCAACTGAAGCGCCTTCTTCAGGCTCGCCAGCGCCGCATCGCGCCGACCCGCCATCGATTGCCCGCAAGCCAGATTGTACCAATGCGTGCCGTTGTCCGGCTCCTCGTTCACCAACGCCTGAAAAGTCGCAATCGCCTGATCCCACTGCTTCTTTTGCAGCTCGTCGTATCCGCGCATCATGCGGGCAAAGCGCAGCTTCATCCCGAGCAAGCGTCTGAGTTCGGCCACCGGCTCTTTGTGGTCGTCCACGCGCAGGTCGACGTATTTGTCGTCAAAGCCGCCGTAGCCGCCCTTCTTGCGCATCACGATCATGCCCGCCGACTGTTTGCCTCGACTATCGCCGCCCGCCGCTTCGCCCGCCTCCAGCGCGGCCATCATCTTGAGCGCAATCTCGCCCTCGGTCGTCTCGAACGCGCGCGCCATCGCCTGCACCACGTTCTCGCCGGTCAAGATATTGCCCTGACAGCTGTAGTTGGGCCCGCTCGCCGCGCCGCACCACTTGAGGCATCGGTCGCCGGTGAAGTTAGCCGTGCGGCCTCGGGCATCGATGACGGCCAACTGTCGCCGCCCCTTATCCTGATCGGGATCGGTCAACCGCTTGATCGCGTCTTGAGGGTTGACTTTATTTCGCAGCATCTCCAACCCTTTGGGGCCATAAGTCGTGTTGGCGAACGATTGAGTGGCGATCGCGCCGACGCCCGCCTCGGCAAAGGGCACCACCGACGCGCACGCCAACACGCGCGATGCGACGGCCACGCCCAAATCGCCGTTCTTGGGATCAAAAGCGACAATGCTAAACGTCCCAGCCATATCGATCATAGTGAAGGAGATTTTACCTTGGAGCGAGGTCGGCAGAGTCGATCAAGCTCACTTATCCAACCCAACCCCAACCTGACTCTGAGACGCCTTGTCGTTCTGGCGCGACCAGTGCAGCCAAGACAACCGATTCCCCGCAAAGGCAGCCTCGGTCGGGTAAACGTCCTCGCCGGCGCCGTCTATAAACAGCCCCAAACAGAGCGATCGGCCCCTGTGAGAGCCTAATTCAGATGGGTTGGCACGGCCTAAGTTCGCGCTGTTCGATCGGATGCTGTAGCGGTCGTTCCCAGCAAGATCGCAAAATACTCCAATGCCGTTCGCGTTTCCGCCTCCCAATGCCAGACTCGGCGCGTCATATCGATCGTCGCCCGCCCGATCCAGCAGATACCCAATGCTAAAGTCGTGCCCGGCGCCCTGCGCCATGTTCATAGTCGCCGTATAACTATCGTTCCCGCTCTCGTCCAATAGATAGCCGATGCCAAAGTGCGCCGCCGAGCCTTGCACGTACCAAACTCCCTTGTACTCGTCGTTGCCGCCCAAATCCAGCAGCATCCCCATAGCGTTCCAATATCCCGCGCCCTGACCGAACAGCCCGCAGCTATAATGGTCGTCGCCCGAGGCATCGATCAGCGCGCCAAACCCGCCGCCCAACGAATGGCCATCGATATAATCGCCTCGCCGGCCATAGCCCATTCCCTGGCTCAGGTTCGCATTGTGCTCCGCAGTTTGAGGCGATGGAAAGTCGATCTGCGCGTCGTTCGCCTCATAAACGTCGTTGCCCTTCAAATCCAGCAGAAGCCCAAAGCCCATCGTGCCGCCAAATCCCTGGCTGGTCTGAAAAGCCTGATAGCGATCGTCGCCATCGTGGTCGATCAGCGCGCCCACGCCAAAGGTCGCTGAGCCTTGACACCTAGCATAGCCGTCGTATGTATCCTTCCCGCCTTGATCTGCCAAAACCCCGACGCCAAATTCCCCGCTGCCCATGCCGGCGGACGCCGAACGATAAGCGTCGTCGCCTTTAAGATCGAACAGAATGCCATAGCCCAAGCATCCGCCGCCAAAAGCCATGCCTCCAGCGTTCTTGCGCTGTGCGTCCTGAGCCACAGGCCCTTCTCCCAAAACGTACCGATCGTTGCCATCAAGGTCTATAAGCACAGAAGCAAAGTTGGCCGCCGACGCGGTCGCCCCCCCGCCCAGATAGACGTCGTCGCCCCCGGTATCGATAATCAGCAGATAGGCGCCCGGCTCGTAACGGTCGTTCCCCCCGCCTCTCAGAGCAACCTTGCCCCAAGGCGTATCGAAGTCCACGGCAAATGGCTGGGGTAGCTCCGCCTGCGAGAGCTGCCGAGCAGCCTCCTCGACCGCCGCGATCAGGTCGTGCGCGCCAGCAATCAGCAGTTTCAGATCGACCGACCGCATGATCGGAAGGCTCTGCCAAAACGCTTCCCGTCCGTCGCCCTGAGAGACCGGCTTCGTCAATCGGTCGTACATAGCCTGCAAATCGCCCGCCTGCAAAAGCGCGCGATCTCGCCATGACTTTGCCTCGATAGCGGCCAGGATGATCAGCGCCGCCTGCTGTTGAACAGGCGCCGGAACCAACCGAACGTCCAAATCGTCGGGCGCGGTCTCTTCCGCGTACACAGCCTTGATCGCATCGGCCAGCGCGGTCGGCGACTGGGCTCTCTCGATCAGCCGCGCAATGGGATTGCCCAAAAGCTTCCGCCTTGTGCCCCGGTTCAAATGCCCGGCGCAAATCTCCACAATCGAAGAAGGGCTGCCGGTCTGAGCCATGATTTGATGCTTAAGAATGCCCGCATAGGCTGGAATCTCAAAAGGGTTCTCGAAGTAGCTTCGAAACGTCTCCAGCACAAACTCGTCGTGGTTGATAAAGCGCAGCCCGGCCAGATCGAACTTCGCGGTCTCGACGCTCAGGCTGGCCTTCCCCAGAGCTTCGTTCAGCAATTCGTCCGATGGTCCTTGGGAAAACGCGAGCGAAAAGAGAAGCAGACAAACGGCCAGACAGACTCCGGTTCTTATCATGGTGTCGGGGATTGTACCGAAGTGGTGGGCGGTACATGAATTGAACATGTGACCCCCTCGACGTCAACGAGGTGCTCTACCGCTGAGCTAACCGCCCACTGCCGGGCAGAGAGTATACCCGACGCGCAAAAAATACCCGGCTAAATTGCGTGCGAGTCGGCCCAGAAACATGCTATATTACAGTAAATGAGCGTCAAGACGAGCGCCAAGGGGGTTGGGGTTCTATTGGGCGGCGTGGCGGGCGCCGCCGCAATGGGGCCGCTCGGCGCCTATTTTGGGGCCTCCTTGGGCACGGCCGCCGCCGGCGTTCTGAGCGCCGAAGCGGTTGCGGCCATCAGCGACGGAATTGCTGCGATCGGCGTCGAGATGATCGGCAGAGCGCTGGGCGACTTCAAAAACAACCGCCAAGAGAAAGAGCGTCTGAAGCTCAATCACGACGTTGCCCGGGCGGTTACTCAGGCCTTGGCCAATGCGATGCATAACGAGGCCAAAGACGACCTGACCCGATTCTGGGCAAAAGGGCTGGAGTACGCGGCTAAGAATACGGAGGCGCACCAGAACCTCTACAAAACCGCGCACGAACCGAACTGGGAGCAAGAGACCCTTAAGAATCTGAGCGATTCAGAGAAGTTGGACGATCTGGTGTGGAAGGATGTATGCAACTTCCTCCTGCGCCTTCCCGAGTGGCCCGGCGATTGTTGCCGTCCGTGGTATGCGCTCGGCTTTAACCGACGTGCCTTGAAAGTCAATCAAGTATCGGAACCAGACCGCACCCAACGATTAGTAGGCCTCCGCGACAAGGTTCTGCCCAAAATGGTCAAGGCCTATGCCGATGCGATAGCGAAAGATCCCATTGCCCGTGATAAATCTTTCCACTACATGCTTCAGGTCATCGCCCAAGCACAAAAGGTCGACAGCGCAAAGCTCGACCAAATCCTAGGGCAGCTAAAAGACCTGAAGCCCGCCGACCATTCCAGCCTCCTCTTGGGTCAAGCAAGCGATGAAGTCCGCAAGATATTCTCGGATCTTGAGGCTGCCATTCGCGATGAAGGCAAGAAGACGCGAGAACATGTAACCAAGACGACCAAAGAGATCAAGAAGGACACAGAAGCCATCAAAGCAGGCGTCGCCGCTGTCCATGCCGATGTCAAGAAGCTCCAAGGCGCCCACGCCCTCATCCCGTCCAACCTCCCCAAAGACCCCGTAACCGCAGAGATTGAACGGCCGGAACTGATGAAGGAGATCGGCACGAAGCTCCAGAATGGCCCCGCCGTGCGGATGGGCGGCAGGGCCACCCTCCAGGGCCACGGCGGGCAGGGCAAGACGACCCTCGCCTACGCCTACGGTCGTGCGAACTTCGACAACTACCCCGGCGGCGTCTATGTCGTCAACTGCGCGGGCGCCCAGATCGTCGAGCCGTTTGTAGCCTTGCGATTACAAAACGAGAAGGTAGGCGAACCGCCGCCCGAGCATCCCGAACAGATCGTGAGCGCGCTGCTATCCGATCCAAACAAGAAGGCACTCGTCATCTTCGACAACGTCGACTCCAAAGAGCAGTGGGACGAGTTCGTCCCCCTCTTGCCCAATTGCGACATCATCGTGACCACCCAGGACGAGAATATCGATCCCCAAGGCGCGATCAAAGTAGAGCATTTCAGCTTCGAGCAGGCGCGAAAACTTCTGGGCAACTACCGAGAGTCTGCGCTGAAGGCTGAAAACGAACAAAACATAAAGAGCATACACAGGGATACGGAAGGCCTCGCCGCCCTCATCGCAGCGATCGGCATGGCCATGAGTCTTGACAAATCAGACGGCTGGTCTAACTATGCCAATTGGCTGGCCAATGTCGATATCGGCCAATATCCCAAATTGAAGCACTATCCGCATACGACCGCGGCTATTCTGGACGGCCTGCGATCCAAACTCACACAACCTCAGCAACGAGTCCTGGAGTATGCCTCGCTGCTCCCGCCAGAGGCCCTTCGAGAGTGGTGGCTGAAATGGCTGCTTCAGCATGACGGCGTCGATCTGGGCACGGACAGCCGCGGCGAGCCGCGAGAGCCTTCGTGGCACTTGGAAGGCCTAAAGGACCTCGGACTGTTGAGGCCGATGGACGAAGCGGGCGAGACTTGGTCCATCAACCGCTTGCACCTGAAGAGGGCGCAGGAAGCGTTGTCGGCGACGATGACCGTAACAGATCCGATGGCATCGAAGTTGGTCGAACTTGCACGCACGGCGTTTGAGCGTGCGCGGGTCTCCCAAGAAGAGCTGCGCTATTCGCACGCAATCGACTTTTATACGCAGTGCATCCTCATCATGGAGTCGCAGCGCGAGGCGCTAGGCAAGTTGTGGCCAGCCGAGTTCCAGAACAACCTGGCCGGGGCCTACGCAAACCGCGGCAGCGCCAAACAGGACCTGCAACAGTTCGGCGCCGCCATCGCGGATTACGGCGAGGCGATCGAGATCAGGGAGGCGCTGCGCGAGGCCTTTGAGGAGTCGGGCCAGCCGTGGCCGGCCGAGTTCCAGAACGACCTGGCCAAGGCCTACCTAAACCGCGGCAACGTAAAACAAGACCTGCAACAGTTCGACGCCGCCATCGCGGACTACGGCGAGGCGATCAAACTGATGAAGGCGCTGCGCGAGGCCTTTGAGAAGTCGGGCGAGCAGTGGCCCGCCCAGTTCCAGAACGACCTGGCCGGGGCCTACATGAACCGCGGCAACGCCAAAAAGGGCCTGCAACAGTTCGGCGCCGCCATCGCAGACTACGGCGAGGCGATCGAGATCAGGGAGGCGCTGCGAAAGGCCTTTGAGGAGTCGGGCCAGCCGTGGCCGGCCGAGTTCCAGAACGACCTGGCCAAGGCCTACATGAACCGCGGCAACGCAAAACAGGGCCTGCAACAGTTCGGCGCCGCCGTCGCGGACTACGGCAAGGCGATCGAGATCATGGAGACGCTGCGCGAGGCCTTTGAGGAGTCGGGCCAGCCGTGGCCGGCCGAGTTCCAGAACGACCTGGCCGCGGCCTACCTAAACCGCGGCGTCGCCCGGAACGGCCTGCAACAGTTCGGCGCCGCCGTCGCGGACTGCGGCGAGGCGATCGAACTGATGAAGGCGCTGCGCAAGGCCTTTGAGGAGTCGCGCCAGCCGTGGCCGGCTGCGTTCCAGAACGACCTGGCCAGGGCCTACATGAACCGCGGCAACGCAAAACAGGGCCTGCAACAGTTCGACGCTGCCATCGAGGACTGCGGCGAGGCGATCAAACTGATGAAGGCGCTGCGCAAGGCCTTTGAGGAGTCGCGCCAGCCGTGGCCGGCTGCGTTCCAGAACGACCTGGCCAGGGCCTACCTAAACCGCGGCAACGCCCAGCAGGGCCTGCAACAGTTCGGCGCCGCCATCGCGGACTACGACAAGGCGATCCAGATCAGGGTGGCGCTGAGAAAGGCGCTGGGCGACCAATGGCCGGCCCAGTTCCAGAACGACCTGGCCAAGGCCTACATGAACCGCGGCAACGCCCAACAGGGCCTGCAACAGTTCGGCGCCGCCGTCGAGGACTACGACAAGGCGATCGAAATAGCCAGAAACTTACGCGCCCTGCTCGAGCCGCGCGGTCATTGGGCGCCAGAACTCCGATACCTCTACGCCTTGATCCTAGGTAATCGGGCGATTGCTTATGATGAAGTCGGCCAGCACTATCTCGCCATAGCCGACCGAGAAGAAGCCGAGTCCGTCTGGCCTGCCTGATCCCTCCACACCCGCCGTTCGGTGTGGAGGGTTTAGGGCGCTTTGGCTCGCGGGGACGCTTGCCCTTCCGTAAAAGCCGCCGTTTCGCGATCCCGCGATCCTTCCACACCCGCCGTTTGGTGTGGAGGGTTTAGAGTAAGCGAAGGCGTCGAATCTGGCTGAAAGCCTCCACAGCAGGCGCTCTCTCTCGGCTCGCAGGGCGATAGGGCGTTCGAAGTGCCAGAAGTCGGCGAGCGCGACCTATATCCCTCCACACCTGCGGGTGTGGAGGGATCACGGTAACGGCGGGGGCGGAGGGATCGGCACGGCGGGGGCGGAGGGATTAGTACTCGCCCACCGTTAAACCTGCCACAGGGTCCCAGAGTCCTTCGTCATAAAGCCTCGCGCTGGACCATCGATAGTCGGCTGCTCTCTCGACCAAGCCCGCCTCCACCGAGTTATTGTGAATGTAGCGCGCCTTCTCCCAAAACACGGTCTCGCCCTGGACTTCGAATGCGCGAAACGACCTCATCCAAAACCGGCGGTCGTTCAGGCCGGATTGAGCCGACAGCGCCGTTCGTTCCGTCGGGCCGAGCAGGGGAGCAGATCGTTGGCAGAGTTGGTCTTGAAGCGCTGCACGAACCAACTTACCGTCTTCCCTTCTGGAACTTGGAGCAACATGTGCAAATGATGGGCCATGATCACAAAAGCGTGAAGAATTGCGCCGTAGTGAGCGCAATCGGAGAATAAGCGCGACTGAAGGCGATCCTTCATCTCGTCCCGGCGGAAGAGTTCGGCGAAGTCCAGGCACGTGGTTGTTACGAAGAACGTACCGCCTTGCGACGGCGAGTTTCGCCAGTGTTTGTAGTTCGAGCGAGGCACGGTCTTTTGTTCGATACGATCGGTGAGCGGCCTTCTGATCCCTCCACACCCGCAGGTGTGGAGGGATCGCGCCCAACTCCCCGGGAATCGCGCCATACCCTCGATTCGGTGCAGAGGCTTAAGGGCGTGCCGCGCCTTTGGAACGCCGTTCGGAACGCCTTTGGAACGCCGCCCTTCCGGGCGGCCCCGTTGTCTTCTGCCAGGCAGAAGCCTGGCGTTCCGATTGGTTTTGCCAGGCAGGAACATCGCTTCGGGCGGTAAACTCTGTCTCTCTTGTGAAACTTGCGCCGATTGGAATCGCCCTAACCGCGGGCGCTGTGATCTTTGCCGCCGTCGCCGGCTCTGCCGCCACGCATCGCCTATTGGACGACGCCTGCTCCGGGAAACCGACAGCCATCAAAGAACTGGCCGCTCGAGAGGACGCCTTCGACCTGCTCCAATCGCGACCTCTGTCCCAGCGCATTGCCTTTGCCCAAGGCGCTCAGGAAGCCAATTCGCCCGACGCCGTCAAACTCGCGCTGAGCATGATGAAAGACCCTGATCTGCGCGTTCGAGAGGCCGTGCAAAGCGCCCTGGATCATCTGGCCCAAACGCATATCGCGCCGATGGCCGAGGGACTTAAGAACCCCCACGCCAATGTGAGACGCGCCGCCATCGAGGCCCTCGCCAAGGTCGGCCCGCCTGCACTACCATTTGCCGCACAAACCGCCAGCGCAGCGCCCGAAGCAACGGGCGAACTGTTCGTCAAAATCGGCCCCGCGTCCAGAAATCATCTAATCAGTCTGCTAAAAGACCCAAAGACCCAAAACATGGCGATGGACGCACTGGGCAAGCTGAGATTAGGCGCAAGAGAAATCATGCAGTACGAAGGCGCCGCCGCCATCCGCGCTCTGGCCGAAATTGCCGATCCCGCCAGCGCCGATCGCCTTGCAAAAGCCGCGCAGAACGAGCGCGAATCGCCCGCCCTCCGCGCCACCGCCATAGAAGGCTTAGGGCGAATCGATCCGAACCACTCAACCCTCAAAAGCCTCGCCAGCCACGACGACCCGGCCATCGCCGAGGCCGCCGTCAAAACCGGAGCAACCTCAAAAGACAGCCTCTTGACCGCCCGTGCGACGCGAGACGAAACGATTCTTGTCCGACTGCTCAGCCATCCTGACGACCGCGTCGCCGCACAAGCCGCCCGGTCGTTAGCAGGCCGTCAGCCCGACGCCCTGCTGAAAGCAGTCCGAAGCAACCGTCCGGTGGTGATCGAGGCCGCCATCCAGTCGCTCGATCCTGATCGCGTTCGGACGCTAACCAAAGATGCCGATCCGGTCGTCCATTATCTCGCTCGCAAGGCGATGGGGGATTGATGCAGCGCGACCGCTTGGCTCGGGCTTCGGGTTGCGCGGTCTTCTTGATCGGCATCGTCGCGCTCTGCGCGGTCTTCTACTGGGCTTACGAACTCTTCCGATCCGACCCCGCCGCTCTGTTTGGCAGCGCGACCAAAGACAACATGCCCAACCTTCAGGCGTTGCTCTCCGGCTTGATGGCGGGCATCTATCGCGTACTGCTGTTGACGGTGATGGCCATTGTCAGCGGGATGATCGCCAACCGAGGGATCAAGATGTATTTGAACGACCGAACGAGCGAAGCGCAGAAATAGTACCGTTGCATGGTATAATGCACGTTGTGCCGATGTAGCTCAGCGGTAGAGCGGCGCACTCGTAATGCGTAGGTCGAGGGTTCAATTCCCTCCGTCGGCTCCAGGAAGAAATTTCTGGCTTCTGCCAATAATATTGGCAGGAATCCGTCGAGCGAAAGCGGAATCTATCAGTAAGCCGCCTCGGCGGTGGGTGTTTGGGCGTAGGAGAAAGTCAGCTTCCTTGAGACGTATCGTCGTTTGTTCGACGCAGGCCTCCAGTGAAGAGTTGTTCTTTCGACAGACCGGACACGAAAGTACTTTGCAGGAGGAACGGTTATGCAAACCGGCACAGTCAAGTGGTTTAACGCTTCGAAGGGCTATGGGTTCATCGCCCAGGATGGCGGCGAGGATGTCTTTGTACATTTTTCCGCAATTCAGTCTAACGGCTATCGGGAACTCTATGAGGGCCAGGCAGTCGAGTTCGAAGTCGAGAACGACCCTAAAGGCAAGGGCCTGCGCGCAAAGAACGTTACAGTCATTAAGTAACCAGCGCGTTTAACCAAGCCTAAAGCCCGCTCGAGCCATCCGGTCCGGGCGGGCTTTTTGGTATCTACGGTATAATCGAACTCGCCGGAGGGGTGGCCGAGCGGCTGAAGGCGGCGGTCTTGAAAACCGCATCCCGGCAACGGGACGGGGGTTCGAATCCCTCCCCCTCCGCCATTACAAACATGCATCCCGAAGTCGCTGCCCTGAGAGAAGCCTGGAGATGGTCCTACGACGATCTACAGCCTGCATTTGACGGACTGCATCCCGACAACCTTCATCGCCGACCCGCGCCCAACTGCCCCGCCATCAGCGAAATCGCCGCGCACCTAGCCTACGACGAGGCCATGATCGTGATGGAACTGCTCGGCAAGAGAGACCCATCCGAATGGAATATCGATAGCCCCTTGGTTGACGCGACTTATGCCTGGCTGCCAGACATATTGGGAGCAGAAGTTTCTGCAGGGCTGAAGGCGCTCGGCCCCACGGACGTCTATCGAGAGGTGAAAAGGGTGCACGACTTGATGTTCGAGCGCACGGCTGCGCTCGATCTGCCGGCAAATTTTAAGATAAGAGAGGGCGATACCGTCTGGGCAACGGTGGCGGGTCGGCTCATCTATTGCGCCTATCACGCCGCCTATCACATAGGGCAGATCTATCAAACGAGAGCGCTTTTGGGCGAAGCAACGCCCGACAACTAGAACATTGGAGGCGATGATGCTTACGATTTTGCTTGCATTGGCGGTGGCTGTCGCGCAAGACCCGATTCACACGGCAATGGCGCCTGCGCCTCGAACGGACCAGCGCTGGATCGATCGGAACGACCAACTGACCAAAATGGACAAAAGCGCCGCTGAGGTGATCTTTTTGGGCGATTCGATCACCGAAGGCTGGGAGACGACCGGAAAGCACATTTGGGACGACCAGATCGCACGGTTCAAGGCCATTAACCTGGGCATCAGCGGCGACCGCACCCAACATGTGTTGTGGCGCATCAAAAACGATAACCTGAAAGGAGCCAACAGCGCAAAGTTGGTTGTGATTATGATCGGCACCAACAATTCGAACGGCAACGACCACACGGCCGAACAGATAGCGGACGGCGTGAAGGCGATTATCAAAGAGGTTCGGCAGCGGCTTCCTAAGGCAAAGGTCTTGGCGCTGGCGATCTTCCCTCGCGGCAAAGAGCCCAATCCTCAGCGCGCCAAGATTCAGACCGCAAACGAACTGATCGCGAAAGCCGCGGACAACAAATGGGTGTTCTATCACGACATTGGCAGCCATTTTACGGACATGGAAGGTGCGATTTCGGCTCAAGTCATGCCCGATTCTCTGCACTTGAGCGAAGAGGGCTATCGAATCTGGGCGACTCACATGACGCCGATCATGCGCGAGTTGCTGGCGCTACCGAGCCCGGATAGTCTTTAGCGTATAACCCAAGGACGCTTTAGATTTTATAGCGATCGCACTGATAGTCTTGTTCGGATGCGGGTTGCGCCACACTGTTCCGCGCCATCCGCCCTCTTCGACCGGCGCATCGTATACCATCAGTGGGTCGTTAATGCCCGATGCGTTCTGCCCATAAATGAGCGGGATCGTTTCAACGGTTCCATCTTGATATTGGAGTTCGATATCGGCGACGGGCAAGCCCTTCTCGCCCTTTCTGAGACATCCGCCGACAAAAAGCAACTCCAAAGCCTTGAGGTTCATTGAAACTGTGGCTTCTTTTGCAGAGCGCTCGAACGGATCGTCGATCGTAACGCCAATGGCGGCCTCTTGGCTCCACGCTCTATCAGGATCCATCCACTGGCGCAATACAGCCTCGGCCTTGTAGGAAAGATTGTGCGGGGGCGGCGAATCAGTGTTCCAAGCATACTCCGCCGCCCAAATGTAGGCCGCGATCTGTTGCGCAGCATCCCTTAGGGTCTTCTCGCTCAGGTTGAAACCCGCCCAAGTCGACTGCAACAGCCCCCAAGCCTTGGCGTCTCGCGCAGCCCGGGCAAAGTTATAAATGTTTATCGGCTCGTACCACGTCGTAGCGGCCACCCGCTGAAACCCCGCGTCCATCAACACCTTCAGGCTCTTGTATTCCTGCGGCTCCGACGGCGTGTAGTGCCAATCCATGATCGCGAGGTCCTTGGGCAGTTGCGCCCGTACCTTTGCAGCCTGCTCGGGCGTCGGCGCATGGGCGCCCCCATCGTTCGCCTCCGACCGGTGCAACAGCACATCGCCCCACATCATCACGGTCTCGACGCCTTTGCCTTTCAAGAATTCGCGAATCTTAATCGTATCCTCAATAAACAGTTCGCTGGAGGTCGCCCCGCGACAGCGATCGCAGTGCGGAAACCGACCGCGCATCGTAACCTCGTCATGGCCAATGTGAAACTTCTTCGGCTTGAAAATCTCAATCGCCTCGGAGTAGACCGATTCGATAAACTTGCGGCTATCTGGGTTGCGAGGGCAGTAAGCGTAAGGCGTCTCAGGGTCTTCCGCCAGGTCCAGATTCCGGCCGTTCTTAAACATCCACTCGCAATGGCCTAAGGACTGAACGAGCGGCACAACCTCAAGCCCGGCATTGGCTGCTGCGTTGGCGACTCGCGTCAGATCCTGCTTGGACATCGAATAATCGACCCAAATCTTTGGATCCGTCTCCCACTGCGCGTACTCGCATTCGAAGACCAAGTGGTTGAACTTTAGCCGTCCCAATAGCCTATTGATTAGGCGGACGTGAAAATCGGCGCTTGCGCCTGCCAATAGGTGCACGCCGCGAAACGGAAGCGACGGAAAATCGCTAATGGCAACGCAGTCGGCGCGAAGCATTGGGCCATCCCTGGATAGAAGTTGCGTTAAAGTTTGAGCGGCAAATCTTAAACCTTCAAGCGTGTTGGCCGTAAGCCAGACGACATCGTTATCGATGTTGAGGCCGTAGGCTTCTGGTTGGTCGGGGGTTGGGAAACGACGCGCATCTTCTCGCCGTATCGAAAGGTTGATGTTGCCTTTCTGGCCAAAACGCACGGGATGATTCAGTTCGTTGGCGATGAAGGTCCTGAGTTGCTCGGCAACAGGTTTGCTGGCGTCATCGTGGGTGACGATCACGACCTCACGGCTCCTCCACTCGCCTCGGTTCCAGTTAACGACCTTTGGCTGCGGGATGAGGACGGGCCGTTCGCTGCTCCGGCGCTCTACCCTGGGCGCAAAGCGCGCGCTTCGGCTAACGTCCGGCGCTGCCTGATGCGCGCTGGGTTCGATAACTGCAAGCGCCTCCAGCGTCGCTGCGCCCCCAGGCGAAATGGGATAACCTGTAACGCCCAGCCAATAGGTCGAACCGTTCTTCTGAAACAACAAGTCGAAAGTCGCGCAAGAAACGACCATTGTTCCAAATCGACCAGAAATCTTCAGCCGCTTGCCTCTGACCGTCTTGAAGTCCATATCGAGCGATACGCGGGTTTCGCCCGACTCGATCTCGCCGCCTTCCAACGCTTCAGCATCGAACGAACCCAGCTTCCACTCGACTATGGCTTGGTCTGTCCCGCCATACTCAATATTCAGGACAGCGGTTACGCCATCTTGTAATGTATAAGTCTCTGTAATGGAACCTATACTCTTATCCATCTGCCGCACAACACGGATACCGTTGGCAAGACGGTTTGTAGAAACCGCTTTCCCGGTCGATGTGTAAATCCCCTTTTCCCAGTTGGGCGTCGCCAACTGAACGCCGCTTCCCCTTAGCAGCGGATAGCCGTTCATCAGCCAGCGACCTTGACCGTCGACCAAAATGCCATCCGTAGAGAAGAAAACCAGACTCATGATGATTGCGAACACGCCGATAGATTCGAGGCCAGCGTGTATAATCCTTGAAATGAGCCGCATAACCAAGACGTGGGTCTCGCCAGACATCGAGTGCGACGGTTGCGCCCGGTCGATCAAACAGGCTCTGGTTCAACTGAAGGGCATCGAAAGCGCGGAAGTCCATGTGCGCGACAAGCGCGTAGTCGTCGACTTTAACGCCGACGAGGTCTCCGAGTCGACGCTGATCGAAACGCTCGAAACAGCTGGATTCTCGGTCGAGCCGGCCTAAGAATGGACCAGACAGGGCGAACGCCCAAGCCGGTATTCGTCAACGTTTGGCTAGTCGTCATCTGTGCTATCGTCTGGGCGGTCGTGCGCTATAGCCAAGGCCGCCTAGAGATCGCGCCCGAACTTCTGGTCGCTTTGGTGCTCTTCGCAATCGCATCGGCATCGCTTCGCACCTATGTCGCGGTCAGCGATCCCTCCAAGGTCTTCACCTTTACCCATTGGCTGCTGGTTTTCGACATCTTGGTCATCTCCGTAGGCGTCGCGGCCACGGGAGGCGTGCACAGCGAGGCCTGGATTCTCTATTTTGCCCTGCTGTGTACCGAGGCCGCCGTTATGCCGCCCAAATGGGTCGTGCCCGCCATACTCAGTTGCGCCGCAGGCTACTCGATAGCCTGTTGGGGCGATTGGGGCATCGCCTGGATCGACATTCTCTTCCGTATCTCGATGGTCGTAACCGTTACGCTCTTTATCAACATGGTGCGTGTGATGCATCTTGAGCGACAAGAGGAAATCGCCGAACTGCGCGAGAAGCTCCACCTTGTGGAAGAGCGCGAACGGATCGCCTCGGACTTTCACGACGGCCTCGGCCATTCACTGGTCAAATCTGTTCTCGGTCTAGAAGTAGCCAAAGCGATCTGCGAATCCGAGCCGACCGAGGCTAAACGACTGGTGGAAGAACAAACGAGCGAACTGCGATCGGCAATGGCCGAGATGCGAGACGTCATCCATCAGCTCCACCACGATTCCAACGTCTCTTGGCAAAACCGAATACGACTGTTGGCGCGCCAAACACAAGAGAGGATCAGAGCCGAGATCACGGTCGATCTTCCCGATATTCGCCTGCACCCGCAGTTGGAAGAAACGGCTGTACGAATAGCTCAAGAGGCGCTGACCAATATCATGAAGCACTCGGCTTCCGCTACGCGCGTGGCGATTGCCGCGAAAGCAGACGGCGGTCGGTTCGCATTGACTATCACCGACGACGGACCGGGATTTGATACCGCCAACCAAGGCAACGGCTTGACCAATATGAGCAGACGCGCAACCGATTCGGGCGGACGCCTCGAAATCGCCTCTGCCCCGGGTCAAGGCACAGCTATCGAACTAACAGCGCCCATGGAGAGAGAATGGACAAAGTCCGCATCATAATCGCCGACGACGACCCGAACCTTCGAGGGTTGCTGCGTAAACTGCTATCGGCATCGCCAGACATCGAAATCGTTGGCATAGCCTCCGATGGAGACGAAGCCGTGGAACTGTGCGAGCGCGAAGCGCCCGATGTCGCGCTGATGGACATCGGCATGCCCAGGATGACCGGCATCGAAGCGACTCGCCGCATCAGGCGCGCTTTACCTACCCAAGTCGTCATATGGACTATCTACGGCGACGACCAAAACGTCTTCGAGGCGATCAAAGCGGGCGCGCTCGGCTACCTGCTCAAAGACAGCGCCGGCGAGCAGCTCATCAACGGCGTGCTGTCTGCCGCAAGGGGCGAATCGCCTCTCCATCCCGCAATCGCTGTGCGCGTGCTCGACGAGTTTCAACGCATAGCCAGCCTCCAAAAGGCCAAGTACGACCTGATGAGCGACCTGACCGTGCGCGAAACCGAAATCCTAAAGCTCGTCGCCACCGGCAAACGCAACAAAGAGATCGCCGATCAGCTCTTCTTGACCGAAAAAACGGTCAAGAACCACATCACCAACATCCTATTTAAGCTTCAGGTCAACTCGCGCACAGAGGCCGCCATCAAAGCCATTCAAGAGGGCCTTGTCAAGCCTTAGCGTCCATCCAGTTCCACCATTTGGTCAGCCGCTCCTCTGGTTCGGGCGTCGAGGCGACGTAAACCGCGCAACGAAAGACATAGAGCAGACAACGGTCTATCTTGGCGCCGCTCATCGCCTGGATGCGCTCGTACATCTCCTCCGGGTCTTGGCCGACCAGATCGGCCGGGCGGCGATACCCCAGCGCAATCAAGTCGGCCTCGATGCTCTTCCCCACGCCCGGCAGGCTGCTCAGCCTCTCGGGGTCGAACGCTTTCACGCCGCTCGCTCAGCAAACACCAGAATGTAACCATTCGGGTCTTCGATCATGAATTCGTTCATGCCGTAAAAGGTCAGTTTCGGCTCCTGAAGCACTTTCGCCCGTCCGACCACGCTCTCGTAAAGCGACTTAAGGTCCGTAACCTCGATAAACAGCGTGCCCGAACCGCCCAACTCCCGCCCCACAAAGTGCGGCAGGTAGCTGACCACCGATTCCGCTCGCTCGAACATCAACGTAACGTTGTCCCGCTTCACCATCGCCCACTCGTAGCTGCCAGCCTCGGGATGAGTACCGACCACCTCAAATCCCAGCACGTCGTGATAGTACTCCGCAGCCTCGTTCACATCTCTCACCATCAGATCCGGCGATAACGACTTGAGCATCTTTGCGCCTCCATCAATTTAGAATACATTTGTATACCACATGCTCGCGCCGTTTGTCAAGGCCCGTCCGAAAGAAGTTTCAAAAAGACGCCCATCTCGCGCAAGTGCTGCATGTGATCCTCGCCCGTATCGCCCGCGAAGCCCAACAACGTCAGCCGACCGCGGTCGCACCTCCGATACAGCTTCAACCGCGGCGCCAAGTTCTCCGACGCCGATCGCCATCTCAGTTCCAACGCCCCTGCCAAGGCGTCCGCCGTCTCCGTTGTGCTGGCATATCCGGCGGGCCGAACCTGAGAGTGAGTAACCGCCATCCGCCGCTTGCCTTCCGCCGCCAGTCGCGCAAATCGCACAAACGGCGCCATCTGATCTTTGCGAGGCTCGATGCCGTCCGCCTCATACCCGGCATGGATTGAATCGAGCATCAGCAACCGATCGACGCGCTCGGCGGCTTTGGGTTGGTTCAGAATCTCCCTGACGCCGCCAAATCCGGCGCTGAACGCAATCAGAGCAACCCGATCGAACGTTCGACCCGCCTCGCGCTCTGCCTGTGCGACCAGATCGAAAAACGCTCGTGGATCGGCAAACCGCTCTCGATAGACGCCCGACAGCCCGTTCAATGCGACGGTAACCAGCGCCCCGCCCTGGCCAGCCTTCGTAAACTGCTCCACCCCGGTGCGATGGTTGCAATGAAGCGCGATTGTCAGCTCCCTGGCTCCATCGGCTATATGAACGTTGGTTTGCATAGCGTCGATTATGACAATGGGCAAGCAGGAGATTGACAAATGGGCTTCGAAACATCAAGATAAATAGGAGGTAAGAAGATGGAACGAGCAGAGGTCAAGTCGTTCGAGCATCCAGACGAAGTGCGAGAGTTTCCGCTGGGACGGCTGGAATTGATGAGGATCGGCGGCGCCACGGTCGGCAGGGCGATTTTCGAGCCGGGTTGGCGATGGGCCACATCGGTACAACCCATTGCGCAGACTAAAAGCTGCGAAGCGCCCCACTTTCAGTATCATCTTTCGGGCACACTGATGGTGCTGATGGACGATGGCACGCAGTTGGAGTGCAAGGCTGGGGACGTCTCGCTATTGCCTTCGGGCCACGACGCGTGGGTCGTGGGCGACGAACCAGCCGTCGTGATCGACTTCCAAGGCATGATCGACTACGCAAAGGGAGGCTGACAGCGAAGCCTTAACACCAAACGGCGAGTGCGGAAGCTTCGCGACACCCCTCGGAACGCCACCCTTCCGGGCGGCCCCTCTCCGTACTCTTTGCAGGCTTGACCCTCCGCGAACGGCATTCTGAAAAAATGTAGGACAACTTTGAGTACGAATCGAACCCTGAACAGGCAAACGGCAACCTGTGCAGGCAACGGATAGGCCGCCGAGACGGCGGCGGTACTTTAAGGGCGGTACTTTGACGGAAGGGGGCATGCTCTCGCCCTCCCGGTCTTTCGGCTCGCGGGGACGCCCGCCCTCCCGGATTGCGGTTCTATGGTATATATAACAGGGTACGGGAATGTTAGAGATACTGATAGATTCAACCGGCATTGCAAGATTGACTCTCGGCGCCATCGCCGAGAAAATCAGCAACGGGCACAACTACCACCTTGAGTATGTAGTCGAGGACGCCTTCCGAGCCGCATTAGACGGATTGGTAAACGACACCCGGGGAATGCTCAAAGCCGACTACGAGGCCGTCCGCAAGAGACTCCTGCCCCGCCTAAAGCCCGGTCCTCAATTCCCAACGCAAATTTCAGCGCCGCTTCTGACCAAGGACGTAGCCGCATTGCGACAAGCGATCGGGGAGATGATCCAAGGCGCCATTCCCGAAGAGAATCACGATTCCCGCACACGCATCCGGCGCGATCTGCCCAACGCCTTCCTCTATGCGTTCTCGGAGCGCCTCAAACACAAGAAACACGCCAAAGGTTGGATCGCCTTCCAGCGAGAGTGTCTATGGGCGATCGCACAAAAACTCGACAACCTCCCGCCGACAAACCTCCTTGGGAACGCCTACGATGGCTTGGTCGAACAGATCGATCAGAAGATCAAAAACGCCCTTGATGCCCAACAGAAAACAATTGAAGCAGCGCTTAACAGAGCCCTTGCCAACCAGTATCGGCCGCAAGTCTATGATCCCCTGTTGGATGGCGCGATCGATGGGAACGAGATTGATCGCTATCGCCAGGCTTTCTCGTACAAGTCGCGATTGACCGAGTACATCTGGCCGACCGAAGCGGCTGCCGCCGTGCACGACTTTCTGCATGATGAACGTCGGTTTACTTGGTCGCTCTTCTTGGAAAAGGCTGGCGCCGGCAAGAGCCGATTCGGGCTGGAATGGGTCGAGAGGCTGAAAGCGAACGGACGATGGGACGCCTTTTTCTTTGACGTCGGTCGAAACGAGAATTACGATCATTGGCGCGATTGGCAACCAGAGGCCGATACTTTGATAATCTTCGACTACGCCTATCAGGGACGAGAAGCGATCAAGAAGGCCATCCACGCGCTCCATCAACGGCAGAATGAACTTGAGCACAAGATCCGCTTCTTGCTTTTGGAAAGAGAGGCGATGGGGCGGTTCCTTTCGCAAGAACTGACTTCGACTGCCCGGTTTCGCGGCAGCCAGAAGTTCGATGACGTCAATCCCTTGCAGGCGTTGGCGGGCGGGCGCGGCTCCACTGAATCAGGCCAAGATTATTTCGAGATCGACCAGTTAACGCCTGACGCCCGCGCGCGAGCGCTGAAAGAGACCTATGGGCGATTCGTCGAGCCGAATAAGGCAAAAGATCGAGATTTTGATGCCTCGATCGCAGAACTGGACGCACAGGAGTTGAAGACGCCTCTATGGGCGATGCTGGCGGGCTTTGCACTGGCTTATGCGGACAACTCTGGAAGCGGACAGCCGAAACTGAACAAGCAGGAATTGCTTCAGGCTATCTTTGATCGCGAGACTCAGATGTTAGTCAACTTGGCAGATCAAGAGGCCGGACGGAAGGTGGCCCATGCGGTCGCCGTGGCCAGCGCGTGCGGGCAATATAGTCGGCAAGCAGGGATCGACGCCGAGACTGAGTTGAACACAGCGTTCTTACAGGGCTATAGCCTGTTTGCCAATTATGATGGCAATAAAATGGCGATGAAACCGGCGCTGCCCGACCTGATCGCCGAGGCGTTTGTGCTGTTTGCATTGGATCAAAAAATCCTTCCGTCGTGTCAACCGCAACTGCGAGAAGAAGTCGGGTCTGCGATCCGCGACTGCGATTTGGAACATCGCTGGAGTTTTGCAGCGCGTGCAGTGCAGAACTATCCCGAACTTTATCAAAAGGTTTTAAAGCCGCTATTGCCAGAGGGCAGCGAAGGCGAGTGGCTCGTCGAAGCGTTGGGGGCTATGGAGCAACCCCTGAGCGATAAAGAGTTGGAAGCGATAACCAACCGGGCGATAGCGCAGGGCAGGACGAGCGGGCCGTGGACGGGTTATCTGGGGGTTCAAGCGGCGAGCGGTGATCCGAGGGCGTTGGTGGAAGGGCAAAGGCTGTGGCAGGCGTTGACGCAGAACGAAAAGGGCGGGCACACGAGACCGTATGCTGGGCTGATAGTCAACAGTCTCGCGCGAGTTCCCTTGACGGTCGATGAGCGGCTCTCTGTTACAAACGATCTGAAGGCGCTCTGGGAGGCGTCGCAAGAGCCGGAGATCCGGCTGATATACGCCCAAGGCCTGTTCAATGCGATTAAGCCCGACATGACGGTCGAGCAGCGGCTCTCTGTTACAAACGATCTGAAGGCGCTTTGGGAGGCGTCGCAAGAGCCCGAGATCCGGCTGGCATACGCCAAAGGCCTGTTCAACGCGATCCAGCCCGACATGACGGTCGAGCAGCGGCTCTCTGTTACAAACGATCTGAAGGCGCTCTGGGAGGCGTCGCA